>DQHV01000086.1 GCA_003524335.1 Candidatus Aminicenantota bacterium
CACGCCGGACATCTCGGATCCTTGGACACTTCGAACAGGTCGAAGGAAGAGCCGAGCGCGTCGTAGAAGAGCAGGCGGCCGATTAGGGGGGTGCCAAAACCCAGGATGATCTTCACGGCTTCGACCGCTTGGAGAGTTCCTATAACTCCAGGGACAACGCCGAGCACGCCGGTTTCCGCGCAACCGAGCACGCTCCCCGGCGCGGGAGGGCTGGGCATCAAACAGCGANNGCGTTCTCGGAGGTGAACGGCTCGTTGTATACGTCCACCTGGATCTCGGGATTGATATCCAGCATGCGTCGGCGAGCTGATTCCACTTTAAGCGTGCCCAGCCCGGAGGTGCCGTGGATCACCTGGCGCTGCAGGTTGGAAAAATCGACCACGTCGTAATCGACCAGGCCGATCCGGCCAACGCCGGCCGCGGCCAGGTAGAGGGCAGCGGGGCTTCCCAGACCGCCCGCGCCGACGATAAGTGCGCCCGCGTCTTTCAGCTTGGCCTGACCGTCGAGTCCGATCCCCGGGACGATGATTTGGCGGGCATAGCGCAGTCGCTCGGCTTCCGAAAGCCCGGGCCGGCCGCGGCGTTCCGGGATCTTCCGTTTTGTTGATGCCGCCCTCATTTCCGTCCTCCAGGGCCGCCTGGCCATGGGCCATCGACATCGCCTTCTCTCAATGTCCCCTCAGGTGGGGAACCGGCAGTTGACTGACGTCCACCGTTCCATGCTTCATCTCATAGCGCCATTTCCAGATGACGTAGATGGGTGGATAGACCAGCAGCTCCAGGATGAAGCTCGTGAATACGCCGCCGATCATCGGCGCTGCGATCCTCTTCATCATGTCGGCGCCTGTCCCCATCGCCCACATGATCGGGATTAAGCCCATGAACGTTGTCGTCACCGTCATCATCTTCGGCCGGATACGCTTCACGGCACCGTGGATTACGGCCTCCTTGAGGTCCTCGAATGTTCTCATCCTTCCCTGCCTGACCATGTCATAATAGGAGAGGTCGAGAAAGAGCAGCATGAACACCCCGGTTTCCGCGTCCAGCCCCATCAGGGCGATCATGCCGACCCAGACGGCGATTGAAACGTTGAATTTCAGGATGTACAGGAACCAAATCGCGCCGATCAGGGAAAACGGCACGGCCAGCATGACGATGCCCGCCTTGACCGGCGACTTGGTGTTCATGTAGAGCAGAACGAAAATGATAAAAATCGTCAAGGGGATGACCACCTTGAGCCGCTCTTTCACCCGCAGCATGTTTTCGTATTGCCCGCTCCACTGGAGGGAATATCCCGCCGGCAGAGTCAATTTCTCTTGAACGGTCTTCTTGGCCTCGGCTACGTAGCTTCCCACGTCACGGCCCGTGATATCGACATAGACATACCCGGCGAGCATCGCGTTTTCGTCCCGGAGCATGGAGGGCCCGAGAGTCAGGTGGATGTCGGCCAGCTGCTCCAGCGGGATCTGGGCCCCGGACATGGTCGGGACGAGCACGCGCCGCAGCTTATCCAGGTCGTCCCGGAGCTCGCGGGCGTACCGGACGTTCACCGTGTATCGCTCCCGGCCCTCGATCGTGGTGGTCACCGGCTCGCCGCCGATGGCCGNNTGGCCGACATGATGATCATCTCGACTTCCTTGATGGTCAGCCCATACCGGGCGATATCCTCGCGCCGGATGTCGAAATCGACGAAATAGCCTCCCGCCACGCGCTCGGCGAAGACGCTCCGCGTTCCCTTGACGTCTCTCAGGATCGTCTCGAGGGTTGTCCCGATCCTTTCGATTTCCTTCAGGTCTGCTCCATATACTTTGATGCCAACGGGCGTGCGGACGCCCGTCGTCAGCATGTCGATTCTTGCCTTGATGGGCATGGTCCAGGCGTTCGAGACGCCAGGAAATCTCATCTTCTGGTCGAGCTCATTCACGATTTCTTCCCAGGAGACCCGGTCATACCAGATAAACCGGAACGGCTTTTGCATAATCTCGGGCAGTCCGGAATACCAGCGCCTAACCTTCCGCCATTCGCTCTGCGGCTTTAAAACCACTGTGGTCTCCATCATAGAGAAAGGCGCGGGGTCGGTCGATGTTTCGGCCCGGCCCGCCTTGCCGAAGACTCGTTCGACCTCGGGGGTCTGCATAAAGATTTTGTCCATGGTCTGGAGGAGTTTCTGCGTTTCGGTGACGGAAATGCCCGGCAAGGTCGTCGGCATGTAAAGAATAGTGCCCTCGTTGAGCGGCGGCATGAACTCCGAACCCAACTTCAAATAGACCGGCACCGTCGAGAGCATCAAGAGGACCGCCACAATGATGGTGCTTTTGCGGTATTTTAGCGTTAAACGGCAGACCGGCTCATAGAATTTAAACAGAATTTTGCTGATCGGATGCTTCTCTTCCGGATAATATTTTCCGACGGTGATCGTATTTGTTATATGCGACAACCAACGCGGCCGGTAATGACCGTAATCCATCCTGGTGAACAGCATGCGCAAAGCCGGGTCCAATGTAATGGCCAGAAGCGCGGCTATAGCCATCGCCAGGTTCTTGCTGTAGGCTAACGGCTTGAACAGCCGGCCTTCCTGGTCGACCAGCGTGAACACCGGCAGGAAAGCGACGGCGATAACCAGCAAGGAGAAGAATACGGATGGCCCGACTTCCTTAAGGGCGTTCAGCCGGACCTCGTGAAAATCGCCTTTACGACCGCCGGCCAGCCAGAGCTGCAATTTCTTATAAGCGTTTTCTACCTCGACGATGACGCCGTCACAAAGCACGCCGATGGAGATAGCGATTCCGGAAATGGACATGATGTTGGACGTCAACTTCATCCCGAAGAGGGGGATGAAAGATAAACACACGGCAATGGGGATTGTCAGGATAGGGATGATCGCGGAAGGAATGTGCCAAAGGAAAAGGAGGATGACGAAGCTGACGATGATCATTTCCTCGATGAGCTGATGCTTCAGCGTATCAATGGCCCGCTTAATCAGCTCGGACCGGTCATAGGTAGTCACGATCTCCACGCCCTTGGGGAGGGACGGCTGGACGTCTGTAATTTTTTGTTTGACGCGATTGATCACGTTCAGGGCGTTTTCCCCAAACCGCATGACGACAATGCCGCCCACGGCATCGCCCTGACCATCGAGGTCGGCGACTCCGCGTCGGATCTCGGGACCCAGGACGACCTGGGCGACATTCCTGACAAGGACCGGAGTCCCGGACATGTCGTTCTTGACGACAATGTCTTCGATATCCTTGACCGACTTGACGTAGCCGCGGCCCCGGACCATGTATTCCTTTCCCGAGAACTCCACCAGCCGCCCCCCGACGTCATTATTCCCGTCTCTGATGGCCTCGATGACCTTCATCAGAGGGATGTTATAAGCCAGGAGGGCGTTGGGGTCGATGTTGACCTGATACTGTTTCTGGAAGCCTCCGACGGAAGCGACTTCGGCGACCCCGGGGACGCCCTGGAGCCAGTAGCGCATGTACCAGTCCTGGAAGCTTCGCAGCTGGGCCAGGTCGTTTTGCCCCGACTTGTCGACAAGGGCGTACTGATAGACCCAACCCACACTCGTCGCATCGGGCCCCATTTCGGTCTGGACGCCCTGGGGGAGCCTGGGCGTGATCTTGCTCAGATATTCCAGGGTGCGGCTGCGGGCCCANNATGACATAAACATAGGAGAACCCGAAGTCGGAGTAACCGCGGATGGCTTTGACCTTGGGCGCTCCGAGCATGGCCGTCACGATCGGATAAGTGACCTGGTCCTCGATAACATCGGGACTTCTGTCCCACCTGGAGTAGATGATGACCTGGGTGTCCGAGAGGTCCGGGATCGCGTCCAGCGGGATATTCCGGATGGCGTAGATCGCGCCGACGATGGCCGCGGCGACGAAGATGATGACGATGTACTTATTTTTTGCGGAAAACTCGATGATTTTCTCAATCATGCTTGTGTTCTCCCTTGCGCTCGCCAGAAGAGGCCTGGGTCATCTGTTTAAGGGCGGCCTTCAAGCTCGACTCCGAGTCGATGAGGAAGTTCGCCGAGGTGACCACCTTTTCTCCTTCGGCGACTCCGCCCAGGACCTCATAAACCGCCTCGCCTTTGACGCCGAGCTTGACTTCCCGTGGCTCCAAATAGCCGTCCCCCTTATCGACGAAAGCAATCTTTTTATCGCCGGCATTGATGACGGCGTCCGCCGGGATAGTCAGTCTCGTCCCGTAATCGACGTGAATTTCCAGGTTGGCGTACATCTCGGGCTTAAACTTGAGCGCCGGGTTAGGAACTTCGACTCGGACCCGGACGGTGCGGGTTTCGGGGTTCAAGTAGGGGTAGATATAGGTAATTGTGCCTTGGAACGTTTGTCCGGGATAATAAGACAGGTTGGCTATAACCTCCTGGCCTTTCCGGATGAAGGGAAGTTCGAATTCATAGATTTCCCCGTAGATCCAGACCTTTGACAGGTCAGCGATCCTGTAGAGGCTCTCGCCGGCCATGACTTTCTGCCCGAGCAAGACCTCTTTTTCGATGACGAACCCGCTCCGCGGCGCATAGATGGTCAAGGTCCTCCGAACTTCTCCGGTTCGGCCCAGCTCCTCGACCTGGGCGTCAGAGATGTCCCAGAGGCGAAGCTTTTCCCGTGAGGATTTTAGAAGGGACGAATCCGAGCCGAAGGCGGCGCTCGCCCGGGCGGCCAGAAGATATTCCTGCTGCCCGGAAACCAGTTCTGGGCTGTAGATTTCGAACAGGGCGTCCCCTTTGTTAACCATTTTGCCCGTCGAGTCCACGAAGAGCTTCTCCACCCAGCCGTCAAACTTGAGACTGACAACCGAAACGGCCGATTCGACATAATCGACGTGCCCAACGGCTCTCAGCAGCTTATGGATCGATTGAGTCTTCAAGACCTGGGTCTTGACGCCGATGAGCTGCTGCCTTTCGGGGCTGATCTTGACGGCGATTCGTCCGCCGACCACGGACACCTCGCCCCCTTCTTCGATTTCAAAAGGCACCATCTCCATGCCCATGGAATCCTTTCCCGGTTTATCGGAGACCTCATTCGGATTCATGGTGGACCGATACATGGTTTTTTTCTTGGCTGCGGGCGGTGTCGCTTGTTCTTCCTTCTCGACTGGGACAAGGTCCATCCCGCAAATGCCGCAGGAGCCGGGCTTATCGGAAGTGTAAGTGGGGTGCATGGGGCAGCGGTACAAGGCCTTCTTTTCGGGCGCCGGCTGCCCCTGCGTCTCGCCCCCGCGAGCTTCGGCAACCTGTCCGGATGGCGGAGCCTGTGTCGTTGAAGATTTCTTGCAAACGGCCGCGAAGGAAGCCACCGCGAGAAAGAGAACTATGGAGAAGCCAACTGTTTTCGTCTGTTCTGTAAATTTTATCATCACAATCTCTCCTTCTTTATTCCGTAGCCTTTCTTTTCATCCCGCTCTCGCCGTTCATCGATTTATCGAGACGGCCCCGCTTCCCGTCATGGATGCCGCCTCTTTGGGCGGGCTGAGCAACTCGAGGGAGGTCAGCTCTTCGAGCTTAGCCGCGGAGGCCCAGAGGCTACTGAGATTTCTAAAATACTCTGTCTCATAAGTAAACAAGTTGGTGATGTCGGAGATGAGCATCAAAAAATCGACTTTGCCTGTTTCGTAATTGGCTAGAGAAGACTCATAGGCAAACCGGGCTTGAGGAAGAATTTTGTTTTTGTAGAGGTCGACGAGGTCGCCGGCCGTCCGCGCCATGGTATAGCTCTCGGTGATCATGAACCCGACCTCATTTCTCATGGAGGCGTATTCGTTGCGGCTGCCGCTCAGCCGGGAGACCGATTCTTCCAGCAGGTTGGCCTGTTTCCTTTTGGCATAGAGTGGAATCTCCACCCCCACCATGACCTCATACATATCGGGCAGCGCGCCCTTAAATCCTTTTCCCACCTGGACCATGAAATTGGGATAATATTCTTTTCTGGCCATCCGAACCTCGGTCTCCCCTTCCTCGATCATGAGCTGAGCGGTTTTGAGGAGAGGGGATTTGTCCTGGGCGGCGGATTGAAGCGAGCCGAGGTCTGTCGTTAATTCCTGGTAGGGAATCTCTTTAGGCCTCCCCAGGGGGCTGTCCGGGGGCTCGGCCAAGAGCGCATTGATGTTGGCCGTGGTCGTCCGGATCATCTGGCCCATGTTCAGCAACATCTCGTCGATTCCCGATATCTCGACATTTGCCCTGAAGATATCCGGCTGGGCGCCCGTGCCGACCGAATATTTCAGCTCGGCCAGCTGGAGGGCCTTCTCGAGAACTCCCTTCTTTTGATGAAGAAGTTCGATCGACCTCTGATAATAGAAAAGCCTGGCATAGAGCTCTTTGATTTGCCGGACAAGCTCGAGTCTTGCGGCCCTGAGGTCTTCTTCGGACCGCAGCGCCTGGGTCGAGGCGATCTCGGCCCTGAGGCTCAACTTTCCGGGAAATGGAATCATCTGGGACACGGTGACCCCGACTTCGCTCATGATCTCTTCGCCCACAGTCCAGCGCGTCAGGCCCATATTCTTCAGCCCGAACCCGATGACTGGATCGGGCAGCGCGCCGGCGGGGCCGATCCTGAACTTCGAGGCCCTGGCCGCATCCTCCAGGGATTTGACCTTCGGATTCTTCTCCAAGGCCGCGCTAACGAGCGCGTCGAGGTCGAGGTCGGCCTCCTGAGCGAAGGCGGTGAAGGCCAAAAGGAACACGGCCAAAAAGACAACAGCTTTTTTCATCTTGCCCTCCCTGATTCTTTCCAACTCCCCATAAAAAAGCGGCGCATCAATACCCCTGCCGCCCGGCCGGTTCAGTCAAACGCAGCGGCTCTCATCTCGAGTGCCTAAAACCCGAACCTCAGTCCGGCTCTCAGACTGAAGCCGCTGAGGCTGATGTCGAAAGGCGGAAGATCCCTCATGAATTCGTCCATATGCCCGTCGTCCAAGTGGAAGTGGTGTCGGCCGTCGCCCTGGTCAAGATACCAGAACCCGTCCATGCGGTGTCCTTGATCATCCAGGTCAAACCCGGGATGGGCGTCGACTCTAAAGCCCTTGAAGTTGACGAAGCGATAGTTGGCTTCGCCGACAACAAGGACATTGCGGGCGATCCTGAGGTCGGCTCCCAAGCCGAAGTGCGGGCCGAAGGCCTGCTTTCTCTGCAGGCTGATATCCCGGTAGCTGCTGAGGTAATAGCCGATCCCGCCCTGAAGAATTACACCCGCGGAGTAACCGAGGGACCTTCTTAGATAGGCAGTCAGGGTCAGCGGGGTGCCCCGGAACCTATGGTCAAAGCCGATGGAAACGCCCCCCTGGCCGTCCATCATGCCTCCCATCATCCCGCCCATCATACCGGCATTTCCCATTCCGTGCCCCTGACCGGAGCCGCTCAGATATCCGGACCCCAACCCGAGACTTAAACTACGAGATAGGGGGAAGAGAATCTCGGCTTTGAGATCGGCCATCCCTCCCTGCGTTTCGGAATGGCTATAGCCGCCCATTAGGCCAATAGAAATCGACCTCCATTCAGCTCGGTTTTCTTGCGCTGAGATCGCAGATACGGCCATCCCTCCCAACAAGAAGAGGAGAAGTGTCAANNTACCATTGCTGCTCGTCGTCTTTTCCACCAGATTAAGAGCGACAGTGGGCGTGAGCTCCGCCCGCTCCCCCGGAAGGACAGCAGGCCTCGTGGTTGGTATGATGGCAATTCCAGGGAGATGCCTTGGGGAAAGAATTCCCCACCGGAATAGCAAGTAGGGCAAGGGAGAAGGCCAGGACAAGGCCGGCCGCCATTTGACTTAAAGTCCATCGGCTGGTCCGTGCCGTGGCCGCAGTTCCAGTCTTCAGGTTGAGGATCCGGTTCAACCTCTCTTCCAGATCATCTTCTCCCGTGAACCCGGTTATGATCCGGGGGGGGGCCAGGTTGTCCCGCCTAACCTTGACCAGGGCCGAGGCCAGGGTGTCCGGCGAATGAGAAAAGGCAAGACAATGAGCGTCGGCAACGAGTTCCGAATCCCTTTTAACTTTCTGGAGAAGCCGGACGGCCTGGGGAATGAAGAAGAAAAACCGGGCGAAAAGGCCGATCAGCATCCCGCGCAGCGGATCCCTCCTCTGCACGTGACCCTGTTCGTGCCGGAGGACAGCCTTGACTTCCTCGTCGCTGAGCGAATCGAAGAGGTGTGTGGAAACATAGATCTTGGGGTAGAAAAGCCCGGCCGTGCAGGCAAAGCTCAACTGGGACGGGAAAAGGAAGACTCGGTCGGACCGCAGCCCGCATTCTTTTAAGAGTCGGTCGAACCGGGGCGTAACTTCCATCTTGAGGAGAGAACGAGTTAGCTTGCGGATCCGCCGGACCTCGGACAGGCTCCTCGTCGACGCCATAGAGAGCAACACGAACAAACCGACAACAAGAGACAGCCTGACGCCGTCTGCGGCGGACAAGTCCAGAGTCATCGGTAAGGGGCACTGCGCCAAACACTTTTCGATGAAGGCCCCGAAGAACTGCCTGACCGCCAGGAAAAGATAAAGCCACAGAAAAAAGGAAGTCCAGAGGAACAGCCCGGCGAACCCAAAAAGATAAAAATCGTCTCGTCTTGATTGTCTGAAGATGCTATCGTTCATCGCCCTTCAGCCTTTCTCTTCTCCTCGATGATATTCAAAATCTCGTCGAGTTTATCGGCATCGTATTGAGTCAGGATGTCCACGAAGGCAGAGACAGCATACGAGGGCGATACTTCGACGATTCCCTTGATCACGGCCGCGGCCGCCTGCCGTTCGAATTCGGGCTTCTTCAACGCCGGCTCAAAGATATAAATGCCATCCCTCTTCTTCCGTCGGATGCTCCCCTTCTTGACCATCCGACCAACGGTTGTCAGGACAGTTGTATAGGCAAGCTCTTTGGACCGGCGGACCTCCTCGTAGATCTCACGTCCCGTTAGGGCACCCTTCTCCCAGAGAGCCTCGAGGACGGGCAGTTCGGCACTTCCAAACATTTTCCCGAGGCCTACTTTCGAGGGTCTAAATACTACTTTCATTATAAGCATTATAGGAACTATAGGAATACTGTATACTACACCTTGTAGAATGTCAAGTCCTTAGCTCCCCGCCGCGAGGATTGCCCGATGAGAGTCCCGGCTCAGTGCTAGACTTTGCTGCAGCAAATCTCATTTAGAGATCGCTGCTGCGATCGACCACGGCCTGCAAAACACGGTCGATCGCCTCGCGGTGGCTGAGTCGGGGCCTATCCGGAAGGATATTCCAGCCGGTGAAGACCAGCACCAAGTCGTGCTCCGGCACGATGATCGGCATCTGACCGCCGAAACCGGACCCCGCCCAAGCGGTGCGGGAACCGTCGCCGTAAGGGTAGATCCACCATTTAAGGCCGTACTTGACGCCGCTTTTCCCCACCTCGACTTTTGGAGAGACGGAATCTGTGACCCATTCCGGCGTCACAATTCGCTTGCCTTGCCAGACTCCCTTCTTGAGGAAGAGGTAGGCGATCTTTGCCAGGTCGTGCGGGTTCATGTAAAGGCCGCCTTCCGTGTCGATCGGCCCTGACGGCGAACGCTTCCAGAAGAAGCGTTCGATGCCCAGCGGAGCGAAGAGATGTTCGGCAGCGTACTCTTCGATATCTCGGCCGGTCACCGTATGAAAAATATGCGACAGCAGCTGCGTTTCACCGCTGCTGTAGTTGAAGACGGTTCCCGGCTCGCGGGCCATCTTCCGGTCGATGGTAAACTGCACCCAGTCAAAACTCGCCTCCATCTGGCTGCAGGCGTTATTCGGGTCGTTGTAGGGAAGGTCTTCGTCCCAATCGAACCCACCGGTCATCGTCATCAGATGGCGAATGGTGACGCGGCTTTTGCGCTCATCGACGTTGGCCACCTTCGACTCATCAAAGAACTTCAGGATCGGCGTCGAGAGGTCAGGAAACTCCCCGCGGGCTCTGGCCACTCCGATGACGACCGAGGTCACCGTTTTTGTGACCGATTGCATAGTATGCAGATCACCTCGTCGGTAAAAGGGGTGCCACCAGGGGTTGAAATAATTGTACGGCCCTGTCGGATTATGGGCGTTGAGCGCCCCCGGCTCTTTGGCCTCCTTGCCGTAGACCTGAAAATAATCGTGCGGGTAAGAGCGATCATAGACCACTCGGCCTTGACGGATGACGAGCATGCTGTCGACGTACCCATACTTGCCGGCGGCGATATCGGCATCCAGCCCGGCCAGCACTTTGGGGTTAAGCCCGACCGCCTGCGGGGTTGATACGGGCCAGGTCTCTGGACTCTGGGCGTGAACGCCCAACACCAGAATGAAGATCGCAAATGCGACCGGGACAAAATCTCGACGACGCATGGTTGTCTCCTTTTCAGCCACTATGCAGAACGACTGATCCTCAAAAATGATATTCTCTGCCGAGAAGAGAAGTCAACATTAAAATCGGAGTTTCGCAAATTCCAGCAGGGCCGCAACCTTGACGCCGCTCGGACCGTATAATAAAGTGGGCCGAGGCATGATCTCGCCCGCACCCCGCGCCGAGTTGCGTCGGCCGGTTTAATTCCCTAGAATAGAGCTCTTTAAATGGAGGCGCTTATGAAAAAAAACCTGAGCCTGCTTTTTCTGTCCCTTCTGGCCGCGGCCGTCCTTTCCGCCCAGTTCGGGCGCACGGTCCAGCCGACCCTCGTCCCCCACCAGATCCTCCTCGACATCATCAACGAGGCCTCGGGCGACATGGCTCTCCAAAACGAGATCCTGATCGCCGGCGTCAACCGCAACCGCCCTCCCGAGGAGTACGCCAACGGCTATTTTGAGCCTCCGTTCCTGATCGAGAAGCTGCGCGAGTACGGCATCACGGACGCCCGCATCATCGACCTCCCGACGAGAACGCCGAAAACCTGGGACGCGATCTCGGCCGAGCTGTGGATAGTCAAGCCGACCCTTCGTAAGATCGCCGACCTCGATGAGGTCCCCGCCTGCCTCTCATCCGGGAGCTCGGACGCCGACGTCACCGCCGAGCTCGTCTACGTCGGGCCCGGCTACCAAGAAAAATATTATGAGGGCAAGGACGTCAAGGGGAAGATCGTCCTGGTCAACGGCTATCCCGGGGGGGCCCGTTCCCTGGCCGTGGACAAAAACGGCGCCGTGGGGCTCATCGGCTACGGTTCGAGCCATCCGGAGTTCGACCCGGACCAGGTCGGCTGGGGTGGGATCCGGGGGGAAGAGAAAGACAAGCCGACGTTCGCCTTCATGGTCTCGACCCGCCAGGGCGACGAGCTCCGCGACCTGCTCGAGCGGGGCACGAAGGTCGAGGTCCGGGCGGTGGTCAAGGCCCAGATGGTCCCTTACAAGGAGCAGATGGTCGAGGCCCTGATCAAGGGGTCGGAGCTCCCGGACGAGGAGCTTGTTTTTACGGCCCACCTCTATGAAGGGTACGCCAAGCAGGGGGCGAACGACGACATCTCAGGCTGTGTCGCCCTTCTCGAAACGGCGCGAGTCCTTAATAAGCTCGTGGCCGACGGCAAGATTCCGCCGCTCCGGCGCTCTGTCCGGTTCCTGTTCATCCCCGAAATCTCGGGCACGATCGCCTACCTGAAGATGCACCCGGAGGTCGGCAAGAAGTTTTTCGCCAACATCAACGAGGATATGGTCGGCGAGGCCCTTGCTAAGAACAGGAGCTACTTCTGCCTGGTCCAGACCCCGTGGTCACTCCCCTCCTACCTCAATGATGTCATCCGGTGCTTCGTGGACTGGACCGAGGAAACACAGAGGTACGACGGCGGCGCGACCCTGCTTCCGATCTGGTCGCCAACAGGTACGCGGGATCCCTTCACGGCCGTGATCGACACCCACTCGGGCGGCAGCGACCACATCGTTTTCGTTGACGGCGGCGTCCGCGTCCCGGCGGTCATGTTCATCTGCTGGCCGGACATGTGGTACCACTCGAGCGGGGACACGCCCGACAAGTCGGATTCGACCCAGCTCAAGCGGGTCGTCTTCCTGTCGGCGGCATCGGCCGTCTGCCTGGCCGGGGCGGGGCCGGCCGAGGCCGAGAAGATAATCGCCGAAGTCGCCGGCCGCTCGCTGGCGCGGCTGGGTCAGGACAGAGTCCGGGCCGAGCGCCGTCTCCGCGACGCCGCGACGGCGGATGTCCATGGGGCGTTCAAAGAGGCCCAGAATATCCTGTCCCAAGGATTCGTCCGCGAGGCCGAAACGCTCGGCTCGACCCGCTTCTTTATCAAGGCCGACAAGCGGCTCGGTGGGCTCCTCCAGACCCATCTGATGGCGGTCGAGGCCTGCCGGCTTCCGTTTGCTAAGGCCCTTGAGGAGGCCTACCGGGCGCGCTGCCAGAAAGACGGCCTCAAGCCCCGGCGGGTTGTCCTCTCCGCCGAAGAGGCCCGGCTCAGCAAGGTCGTCCCTGTCCGGACGGAGAAGATGACCGGTCCCCTCGACCTCATGGCGTACTACACCGCGATTCAGGACGCGGCCGTCCGGCCCATCTTTGCCAAGATCGGGGCGATCGAGGGCGAGATCCGGAATTTCATCGACGGGCGGCGGAGCATCCGCCAGGTCCGCGATGCGGTCGCCGCCGAGGCCGCTTTCATGAACGTCCCGCTCCCGACCCTCGAGGATGTCGAGAATTTCGTGAAGATACTGGAGAAGTTTGGGTATGTAAAATTCGCGGAGCGATAGGCATACGGCTCCGCCTTGATATATCGAGGATCAAGTATCGCGGCGGAAAAATCATAAACCGCCGCAAGTATTCAACGCTATGTTTTCGCGTAGGCGTTGATGTCGAGAAACCCGTGGCCGCTGAGGTTGAAGAGGATGGTTTTCTCGCTTCCCTCCTGCTTGGCCGCGAGCGCCTCGTCGATCGCGGCTGCGACAGCGTGTGCCGACTCGGGCGCCGGAAGAATCCCTTCGGTTTTGTAGAAGAATGCGCCGGCGGCGAAAACCTTCTCCTGGGAATATGCCCGGGGCTCGACAATACCGAGCGAAACCAGATGACTGACGAGCGGCGCCATGCCGTGATACCGCAAGCCGCCCGCATGGATGGGCGCAGGGATAAAGTCCTTCCCCAGCGAATGCATATATAGAAGCGGCGTCAGGCCGGCCGTATCGCCGTGATCGTAGCGGAGCTCGCCCTTCGTGATCGAGGGACAGGCCTCGGCCTCGACGGCGATGAAACGGATCGTCTGCCCTTCTTTCAAGGTTTTCCGGATGAAGGGAAAGGCGAGGCCACTAAAATTCGAACCGCCGCCGACGCAGCCAATGACTATATCGGGCGCGGCGCCATACGCGGCGAGCTGCCGGTCGGCTTCCTGTCCGATGACCGTCTGGTGCATCAGGACGCCGTCCAGGACCGAACCAAGAGAATATTTGGACTTCGCGCCGTGGACGGCGACTTCGAGCGCTTCCGAGATGGCGATGCCCAGGCTTCCCGGATGATCGGGATCGGCTGTATAGAATTTTTTCCCGAACTCGGTCGCCGGGCTGGGGCTTTCCCTGACCTCCGCGCCGAACATCTCCATGAGGATGCGGCGTCCGGGCTTCTGACGGTAGCTGATCCGGACCATAAAAACCTTAATCTTGATCCCGAACAGAGATCCGGCGTGGGCAAGCGCGCTCCCCCACTGCCCGGCGCCGGTCTCGGTCACCAGCGTCTCCACCGCTTCCCGGCTGGCGAGATATGCCTGCATCAGGGCGGTGTTGCTCTTGTGGCTTCCCATCGGCCCCGCGCCTTCGTACTTGTAGAAAATATGGGCCGGTGTTTCCAGGGCCTTCCTCAGCCCGGCGGCGTAGACGAGAGCCGTCGGCCGGAAGAGAGCGAGTTGCTCACGCACTTCCGCCGGGATCGGGATGCTACGCTCCAGGCTTCCTTCCTGAGCGATAAAACCTTTGGAGAAGACGGGCTCGAGATCCTCGGGTCGAAGAGGTTCGCCCGTCGCCGGATTAAGCGGCGGCTTGGGCAGCGACGGGAGGTCGGCCTTGATGTTGTAGAAATGCGAGGGCAGGAGGTCTGCCTCTTGCGATGAAAACCTTTTGAACGTGGCTTGGTTCAATTTCATCTCCTTTTCTAAATCGGTTGTCCGCAAAACAGCGGAACGGAAACGGAGGGAAAATAGACGGGGGATGATAAAGCTATAGGGCGGCGGAAACCGCCCACCAGAACCAGGCCGGAACGACGCAAGAAGCAGGGGGTGCAATCCGAACGCTTCTTGGGTCAGGCATGATGGAAGCGATGATAATGAATTCTCTGCGGAATGTCAAATCTTAGTCTGGAGGTCATCGGCCGGGAGGAAAAATTCGACAAAACGTTTTGATACTTCCGACTAAACGACTTCCCTCCTCGATCTTCAAGCGGCGGATTATCTGGACTTGCCGCCCACATCCCGGCTGACTTCCAGGTCCACGTCGTAATAGAGGGCTGACATCGGCTTGCCCGAAACCGGCTCCGAGTTGTCGGCCCGGACGACGGCGTGATAAAGACCCTTTTTCAAACCAGCTGTGGAGACCGTGTTGATGAAGCTCTGACTCTTGCCGCTCTTGTTTACGGTGACGGAGAGCCAGGCGGGAAGTCCCTCCCCCACTCTCCAGAGCGGCAGCTCCGCGCTCCCCTTGTTGGTGATTGTTATCGCGCCGGTGAGTTTCTGCGGAGTTGCGCCCGTCGCCCGGAGCGATACGAGGTAGGTATCGGCCACGATAATGGGCGGCAGCGGAAAATCGTCCTTCACCGAAACCCGGAGCATGGCCACATCATCCGGAGCCACGCTTACGGTCACGCCTCCGGTCGAAGGGCCGGTCGTCTCGTGCGTCCACAGGTTCCGCACATAACAGGCGGCCGCCGCATCCACCCCGATCTCGGACCAGGCGACCCGCTTCTGCGCCGGGTGGCGTCCCTGGTTAAACACCAGCACCGCCCGGCTCCCGTCGAAGAGAGGCTTCCCCGCCCAGAAGCTGATGGTCCCGTCGGTCCAGACGACCTTCCCCTGGATGCCCAGGGGATCCTGGTCGATGGCGATCGCTTCCAGGTTGGTGAGCGTTTTTATCGTGGCTTCCGACATCGACCGCAGGTCGTTCCCGGCGATGAGAGGCGCCGTCATCATGCACCACAGGCTGAAGAAACTCCGGTTCTGGGTCTCGCTGATACCCGGCATTCCCGCGATCATCA
Organism: Candidatus Aminicenantota bacterium; assembly: GCA_003524335.1. Lineage (GTDB taxonomy): Bacteria > Acidobacteriota > Aminicenantia > Aminicenantales > UBA8522 > UBA8522. The sequence goes on from DQHV01000086.1 coordinate 15,164, forward strand.
TGTCGGGGTCGTTCCAGTGGCCGGGGCCGGCGAATGCGGCCAGCTTTTCGTTGGCGAAAGCCATCCTTATGGCTCTCGCCCAGTCCGCCTGGCCCGGGGCGCAGATGTCGGCGGTTGTGCGCCAGAGATGCCCGACGGCCGCCGCCCACCGCCACGGGTATCCTTCGCCCCACGAGCAGAGGCTGTGGACGACGGGACGGCCGGCGGCGTGCTGGGCATCGTGGAGGGTCGTATAGGTCTTGACGATGTCCTGGCCCTCGGTGTTGCACCAGTCGATCTTGATGTAGTCCGCGCGCCATTCGGCGAACTGACGCATGTCTTCGAACTCGTGGTCCTTGGTTCCCGGCATGGCCTTGCTGCAGGTGTGGGTTCCAGCGTCCGTGTAGAGCGCGTACTTCAGTCCCTTCTTGTGGATGTAATCGCCGAGCCCGCGCAGCCCGCTCGGGTAGCGCTCGAGGTTTGTGGTCAGAAGGCCGTCGGCCGGGCGGTAGAAACAGATTCCCTCGTCCGGGCCGACGAAGGCGTAGCCGGCATCCTTAAGGCCGGTCGAGACGAGCGCGTCGACGATCTCCCTGATGAGCTTCTCGTTCTGCGGCTCCTCGCCGAAGATGTTCCACGGGTACCATCCCATCGGCGGCGTGAGGGCCAGGCCGTCGTCGAGGGCGCGGACGGCGGGCACGGCTGATTGGACATCGGGAAAGACGGAGTGAGTTCGGGGGGAAAGCCCTCGAGACGGGCCGAATGACGTATATGATAGTAGTGCGCACAATGCCACGGCGACGATCAGCCAAATCTTTTTCATAATTTTCCTCCTTCGCCTGNNTCAGCAGGGCGCCTTCATCGACCGTAAAATACGGCGAGTGATTGGGGAAGATCTTGGAGGGATCGGGGTTGACGGGATTCGTCCCCAGGAAGAAGAAGAAACCCGGAACTTTTTCCGCATAGTAGGCGAAATCTTCGCTCGTGGTAACGGGAGGCGTCTCGACGGCCTTGTCCTTTCCCGCCACCCGCTCGAGGACCGGGACCAGCCTGCGAACGAGGGCCGGGTCATTGACGACAACGGGGAGACCATCGCTTATCTCAACGCGGGCCTCGGCGCCGGCGCTGCGGGCGATCAACTCGGCGGTCCTCCGGACCCTGTCCAGGATATCCTTTCTCATTTCCTGGTCCAAGGTCCGGATGGTCCCCGAAAAGACAACCTCCTGGGGGATGATATTCGTCTGGACTCCGGCCTGGATTACTCCCACCGTGATGACCGCGGGAGCCGTGGTCAAATCGATCTGCCGGCTGACGATGGTCTGCAGGCCGAGGATGATCTGGGCCGAGATAGTAATCGGGTCGATTCCGCCCCAGGGATATGCGCCGTGGGTCTGGCGGCCCACGACAGTAACCGTGAAGCTGTTGCTGGCGGCCATGATACCGCCCGCCCGGTAAGCGATGGCGCCGTGATCGAACGGGAAGACGTGAAGGCCAAAGACAGCTTCGGGATGGGGTTCTTCCAGGACTCCTTCTTTGATCATGAGCGCGGCCCCACCCTCCTCGCCTTCGGGGCGGCTGTCCTCGGAAGGTTGAAAGATGAACTTGACCGAGCCCGACAGCCTTTTCTGCAGGCCGGCCAGGACCTCGGCGACACCCATGAGCACGGCGGTGTGGGCGTCGTGGCCGCAGGCGTGCATGACATCGACCTCGCGGCCGTTGTAGGTTGTTCGTACTTTGGAGGCAAAGGGAAGCCCGGTCAGCTCCTTGACGGGCAGGGCGTCCATGTCCGCCCGGAGGGCGACGACGGGTCCGGACTCTTGCCCCCGGAGGAGGCCGACAACACCGGTGTGGGCGACTTCGGTCCGGACCTGGAGTCCCAGACTTCTCAAGTGCTCGGCCACGAGACGGGCCGTCCGGAACTCCCGGTTGCCGAGCTCCGGATGCTCATGGATATCCCGCCGCCAGGCGATGACCTTGGCCTCGACCTGGCCGCACAGGCGATCGATGTCGTTCCGCAGTGCCGCCGGCCCGGTTTTCTGGGCCGCGCCGGCCCGGAAAGCCGGGAATCCGGAAATGACAATGAAGGTCATGATAAAAGCTGATTTTGTGGATCGGAAAAGGCTCATGGGCTTTTTCTCCTAAGAAGCTCGGATGCAGCGTCACCCTTCAGGGAAGAATGCTATTCCTGGCCGCGAACTGATGTCAAGGACAAGACGTCTCGAATGACCGGCACCTGGTCAAACTCGAGGTTCCGTGCTATTCGACCGCTCGACTGCTGAGAATCCTCGATATTCAAAAGGAACAGAGAGCTTAGCGGAGCGACGGCCGGGTATTATTTGTGATCAACGCACAAATTCCTCGAGGCGCACGGCCGTCTCGGGAAAGTCGGACAGGATTTGTTTGTCTGTCGTCACCAGGGGGATGTTGAGTTCGCGAGCTAGAGCAACAAATTCGCAGTCGTAAGCGGAACAGCGGCTCTGTGCGGCCAGCCTTAGAACATCTAAAGAGCCCACCGAATATTCGCCGCTTTCCATAAGGAGCTCGGCCTCGCCCACAATTTCGATGGCCAGCTCGAAATTGATGATATTTTTTCTAAAGAAGGTCACTAAAACATTGAGAAATTCGCTCCGCCAGAGCAAGGGCACAACCCACTCAGGATCCTTGAGGAAGACTTTATCGGCCAGTTCGGAATGCTCACTTCGGAGATAAAAATAGGCTAGGAGATTCGTATCGACGACAATCACGGCCGGCCTTCCCGCTTAGCCCTGTCGATGAATTCCTTTTTCAGTTCGTATCGTCCTGTTTTTTCCCTGAGGGCCCTCGCGGACGCTAGAAAGCCTTCAGGTTTCCGTTTTTTCGCCCCCAGATTCTCCTCGATGAGGGATATAACCTCGGAAT
>DQHV01000385.1 GCA_003524335.1 Candidatus Aminicenantota bacterium
CCATTTCCATGGAGAACACCGCCACCGGCAGCCCCTCGTTGAGCGCCACATGTTCGGCAATGTTGATGGCGAAGGCGGTCTTGCCCATGGACGGCCGGGCGGCGACGACGACGAACTCGGACTTGTGGAACCCCGAGGTCAGGTTGTCCAGGTCGCGGAAGCCCGAGGGGACCCCGGTGACCGCCTCGCGCCTCTCCGCCAGCTGAGCGATCATCTCCAGAGTGGGCGCAGTCAGTTGGCCGACCGATACAAACCCCGGCTTGACCCTCTGTTCGGCCACGTCGAGGATGGCCGCCTGGGCATCGTTGAGCAGCTCGTCCGCGTCCTCTTTCTGCTCGTAGCTCGAGCTGATGATTTTGGCCGAGGAGAGGATGAGCTTGCGGAGGAGGGATTTCTCCTTGATGATCTTGGAGTAGTACTCGACGTTCGGGCTCTTCGGCACCCCGTCCAGAAGTGAGGACAGATAGGAAGCGCCCCCCACCTCATCCAGAGACCCCGACCTCTGCAGCTCTTCGCTCAGCGAGAGGAGGTCCACCGGCAGGCTTTTGTCCACGAGGACGACGATCCTCTCAATGATCTTGCGGTTCGAGTCCTTGTAGAAATCCTCGGGCGAGATGATGGAGAGGACCGTGTTGAGGTTCTCGTTATTGACCAGGATCCCCCCGAGCACCGTCTTCTCCGCCTCCAGGCTGTGGGGCGGAGTCTTTTTCAAAAACATGAGGTCGAGTTCCATGGTCAACCTCTCCTCCGGAGCGAAAAGGCCGGCCTCCCCGCTCCTATCATCCCTTAGTCCTTGCTTTTTCCGGCCTCGCCTTCGCCGGCCGCCCCTTCTTCCTTCCGGACCTCGACCCGCAGGGTGGCCTTGTCGTCATGGAATACCTTGACCGGAATACTGTAGTTCCCCAGCCGCCTGATCGGCTCGTCGAGGCCGATCTTTTTCTTCTCGACCTCGAACCCCAGCCGGTCCAGGGCTTCCTTGACGTCGGCGGCGCTGACGCTGCCGAAGATCATGTCTTTCTCCCCCGCCTTTCTGGAAAAGGTCAGGGTCACCTCATTGAGCCGCCCGATCAAGTCCCGGAAGGACTGCCGCTCGTTCTCCACCTTCTTTTTCAGGGACTGCCGCTCGATCTCGATCATCTTCAGGTTCGAGGAAGTTACCTCGAGCGCCAGCTTCCGGGGAATGAGGTAGTTGCGGCCGTAACCCGGGGAGACATTGACGATGTCCCCCTTCCGGCCTACGTTCTCCACGTCATTTTTCAGGATGACCTTCATCGTTCCTCCCGCGATCTCCCCGGGAATCAATCTTCCAAGTAGGGGAGCATCGCCATCAGGCGCGCCCGCTTGATCGCCGTGGCCAGCTTGCGCTGATGATAGGCGCATGTTCCCGTCACCCGCCGGGGAGCGATCTTGCCGCGTTCGGGGACGTATTTTTTCAGGATGTCCACGTTCTTGTAGTCGATATCACGGATGTTCCTTTGGCAAAAGCGGCAGAACTTCCTCTTCGGCGGAAAGAACTTCCGGTAGGACGGTTTCTCCATTCGCTCTTCTCTGGCCATTTCACTTCACCTCTTCTCCCGATTCTTGGCCGGCCGGGCGCGGCTCGGCGGCGGCCTCTCTGGGCTCCGGCGAGGCATTTTTCTTCCGCTTCCGGCGGGTTGGTTCCTTGGCTTCCTTCTGCAGGGTCAGGTAGCGCAGGACGGCGTCGGTCTGCTTGAACCGCCTTTCGAGTTCGAGGGGGATGTCGGGCCGGCCTTCGTAATGGAAAAAAACAAAGAAGGCCTCGCTCCACCGTTTGATCGAATAGGCCATCCTGTGCCTTCCCCATCTCTCCTGCTTGATGAGCTTACCCTCTCTCTGGGAAATGACATCGGCCATCTGGGTGATGAGCTTATCGGTGTCGTCTTCGGAGAGGTTGGGGGCGAGCAAAAACCCTGTTTCGTAAATCTTCATGCGACCTCCTTATGGATATTAAAGCTCCCTCTTCTTGTGAGAAGGAACAAGGAGCGTGTTTCCGGCTAAGTCACTGCCCTCTGATTGAACGAGTTCATGGCCGCCTCGATCCGGCCGTCGAGGATCATCTCCAGGGCCTCCTCGGCCTTGGCCAGGCCCTCCTCCAGGACCTGAAGCTCTTCTCGGGAGAAGCGCGACAGCACAAACTTCACGGCATCTTCCCGTGCGGCAAGGGGCCCGATCCCGACCCGCAGGCGGGGGATCGAGGGCGTCCCCATCTCGGCGACAACAGAGCGCAGGCCATTGTGGGTGCCGGCGCTCCCGCCTTTGCGGACCCGGATCTGGCCGAGCGGGATGTCCAGGTCGTCGGTGACGACGACGATGTTCAGCGGCGGGACTCTGTACCCCTCCGCGATCTGCCTCACGGCCAATCCGCTCATGTTCATGTATGTCTGGGGCTGGGCCAGGACCAGCCGTTCCTCATCCCGAATCACTTCCGCGACCCTGGCCGCATATTTCCGCCGCCGGAGCTTCACGCCCCAGCGCCGGGCCAGCCTCTGGATGACGGAGAAGCCGACGTTGTGCCGCGTCCCGGCATAGCGCCGGCCGGGGTTCCCCAGGCCGACTACGATCCACAACGATTACTCCTTTTTCTCCTTCTTCTCTTTCTTCTCCGGCTTCTCCTTTTTCTCCGGCTTCTCTTCCTCTTCCGCCTTTTCCGCCCGCTCCTTCTTGATCACCTCGGGCTCGGTGGGCTCGGCGGCCACAACACCTTCCTCGACCGGCTTGGCCACCTCCTCCTCCTTGTGCGGTACGCTGATGAGCACGACAACCGACGAAGGATCGCTGATCAGCCGGACGCCTTCCGGGGCGGCGATATCGCTGATCTTGAGGGACTGCTGCAGGTGAAGCGGGCTGATATCAACCTTGATGTTTTCGGGGATGTCCCTGGGCAGACATTCGACCTCGATTTCCCGGGTCATGAAATCGACGAACCCGCCTTCGGTCTTGACGCCCACCGGGTCTCCCTGGAGCAATACGGGCACGTTCACGCGGATGGCCTTGTCCATGGAGATCTGGATCAGGTCGGCATGGATGAGCTCGTCCGTGCTTGAATCGATCTGGACGTCCTTGAACATCGCGTCCTGGACCTTAGAGTCGAAGGCCACTTTAAAGATCGTGTTCTCCCCGGTATCCGATTTCAAGATCAGGATGACGTCCTTTTTCGCCAGGACGAGGGGGACAGTGACCGTTCCCTCCCCGTACAGAACGGCCGGGATCAGGCCCTGTTTCCTCAGCCTCCGGGAGACATTCTTGCCGAAGGCGTCCCTTTGTTCCGCTTTGACGGTGAAGCTCATCATCTCCTCCTTAGACAAACAGGGAGCTCACCGAGCTCCCCTCGTTGATCCTGCGGATCGCCTCGCCGAAGAGCTCGGCCACCGACAGGACGACGATCTTCCGGCAGGCCTGAGCGGCGGCGTTGAGCGGGATAGTGTTGGTGACGAGCACCTGTTCGATGGGCGATTTTTCGATCTTCTCGATGGCCAGGCCGGAGAGAACGGGATGGGTGCAGGCGGCCAGAATCCTCCGGGCGCCCTCTTTCTTCAGGGCCTGGGCGCTCAGGGCGAGGGTCCCCGCCGTGTCCACCATGTCGTCGAAGATGACAACATCGCGGCCCTGGACATCGCCGATGACGTGGAGGACCTGGGCGACGTTGGGGGCCGGCCTCCGCTTGTCGATGATGGCCAGGCCCGCCTGCATACGCCGGGCGAAGACCCTGGCTCGACCGACGCCTCCCGCATCCGGCGAGACGATACTCAGCTTATCCAGCTTGAGGCCGCCTATGTGACGCGCCAGGGCCGGCATGGACGTTAGGTTATCCATGGGAACAGAGAAGAATCCCTGGATCTGGGGCGAGTGGAGGTCCATGGCCAGAATCCTATCGGCGCCGGATTTCTCCAGGAGGTCGGCGACCAGGCGGGCCGAGATCGGCACCCGGGGCCGGTCCTTCCAATCCTGCCGCGCGTAGCAGTAATAAGGGATGACCGCGGTGATCCGCTCCGCGGAGGCGCGCTTGGCGGCATCGATCATCAGGAAGAGTTCCATCAGATGGAAGTTCGCATCGGCCGAGCCCGTCTGGATGATGAAAACATGCTCCCCGCGGACGTTCTCGTCGATATAGATGTGGATCTCTCCGTCACTGAACCGGCTGAGGGCGATGTTTCCCAGCCCGATCCCGAGGTAAAAGGCAATCTCCCGGGCGAGCGCCTGGTTCGACGATCCGGCAAATACTTTCATCGGCCTTTCCTTATCCGCACTCCATTCAGCATTAAACTGGGGCGGGAGGATTCGAACCTCCGGATGACGGATCCAAAGTCCGTTGCCTTACCGCTTGGCTACACCCCAGCCGTGGCTCTTTTCCAATAGCGCTCCCTGGACAGGGTTTCCACGAGAAGCGCCTCCTCTGTCCTCCCGAGTTCGGTGAGGGCCCGAGCGGCTTTCTCTCGATCCTCGAACAGTCCGAATACCGCCGACCCCGTCCCGCTCACCAGGGAAAGGACAGCTTCCTTGTGAAGAAAAGAACTCTTAATCGCTTTTAATCGAGGATACAGGCTAAAGACGGTTTCTTCGAGTCTATTCTCTAATAGCCCGAACTCTCTCCGCGCTAGAAACCGGTTCATTTTACTGTCTTCAGCCGGTGAAGTCAAGCGCAGCCGGCCGTAGATATCGCCGGTTAAAATGGGGAAGAAGGGCAAGGCGAGGACACAGTAAAGGACGGGCAGGTCGGGGAGGGGGGTGATGACATCGCCGCGGCCCTCCCCCAGGCAGAACCCGCCCTCCAGGAAATAGGGAACATCGGCGCCGAGCCGGCGGCCGTACTCCTGGAGGCGGCTCCGGTCCAGCCCGAGCTCCCACAGTCCGTTCAGGGCAAAGAGGGTCATCGCCGCGTTGCTGCTCCCGCCGCCCAGACCTTTGCCAGGCGGGATGTTCTTGGTGACCAGGACTTCGACTCCGCCGGCCTTGGGAAAGTCCTGCTGCAGGAGCCGCGCCGCCCGGTGAATAAGGTTTCTCTCGTCCCAGGGGATGGAGGCGTCGGTCCCGCTGAGGCGGACCTCCCGCTCGGCCGAGGGACCGAACTCGAGGATATCGCTGAACTCGACGGCCTGGAAAAGGGTCCGGATCTCGTGGTAGCAATCCTCCCGCTTGCCCAGGACCTCGATCCCCAGGTTGATCTTGGCAAATGATCGGATCTTCACCGCTCGGCCGTCTCCCGGAGCCAGCGCTCGACCTCATTCCAATCGGTCGGCCGATAGCCGCCTTCGTCGAGGAAGAAATGATGAAAGGCCTTGGCTTTCAGAGGCTGGTTGAAATTCATCCGCAGGACCCTCAGGCTCCCCTTGTCTTCGGCCCGGGAGAGAACGAGAAGCCGGGGAAGGGGACTTCGTTCGAAGAACTGGCGGACTTCAAACTGCAGGTCCTCTCGGCGGCCGCGGACGACCCGGCCCTGGCTGTCCTTTTCCAGTGTCCAGCCGCTCAGGCGGTCCCCCCGTCCGGTCAAAATATGGATCAGGTCTTCGAGTCCCAGGGCGAAACCCAGCAATTTGGACATGACCTCCTCGCAGCCGGACTTCCAATAGGCGCGCCGGCCCGGCAGGACGAGATAGGCCACGTCGTCATCCAGGAACAGAATTGAAGCTGTCCGGCCGAGAGGATCGAGAACCTCGATCCGCCCTTGGCCGGGGAGCCGGAAGAGAAAGGAGAGCTTGGACTTGACCGTCCCTCCCTCCCTGGCCATCCGGAAGGTGGCAAAGCCCTCGATTGACTCTACGGTCGGGGGAAGGGGAGAGACGGCGGGACGAAAGGGAAGACAGGAGAAAAGCGTCAGGGCCGATAAAAAGAGAAGAGCGGGCGCGCTCCTCCTCATTTCCCCTCCTCCTCTTCTCGCCATTGCGGGCCGGGTGCCCGGCTATTGGTCCAGCCGGAATCCGTAATCGTCCGTCTTCTTGACCGCCCCCCTCTTGTTCTCGGCCGCCTTGCCTGCGTCTTTACCCTCTCCCTCCGTTAGACGAAACCCATAGTCCACCGCCGGCGGCGCAGCCTTCTTCCGGCTCTTTTTTCGGAGGAGAGGATAGAAGGGCGACCGGATGCGTTTGCCGAAGCACGACAGCCTGGGATTGAAGATCAGAAGCAGGACGAAGAGCCCGAAAGCGATCAATATTCCGTATGTTCCCCAGTTCATGGTTTTTCCTTCGTTCCGATTTTTCCTATTATAGGCCGCCGATTATGAAGAATCAATTATTCATCAGCCAGACGGGATAGATGGGCTTAATTCCGGGTAATTCCGGGGACACTAACTTTAATTCCGCTACAATAGACGAAAATTAAAGTTAGTGTCCCCGGAATTAAAGCGGCCTCTTTTTTTAGGCCTTTTTCCCCGCC
>DQHV01000269.1:0-15724 GCA_003524335.1 Candidatus Aminicenantota bacterium
GTCCCCCGCTCGACGACGGCCACGTTTGTGATATTGGCCCCGATGTTGATGACGGCCAAGATCTTGGACTGGAACTCATCCGGGTAGTTGACTTCGAGGGAGTTCTGGAGGGCGAAGACATCGACGTCGATGGCCACCAGGTTCTTGCGGGCCTGGTTGACCACGTTGCTGTAGTTGGCGATTTTGTCCTTCTTGGCGGCAACAAGCAGGATGTCCAGGTTCCGCTCCTCCGCGCCTCGGGGCGGCCGGAGGATGGCGTAATCCACGTTGGTCTCCTCATAGGGATAGGGAATGTTGTGTTTGGCTTCCCAGACGATGGATTCGGCCAGCTCCTCCTTGTCCATGGCCGGCAGAGCGATCTTCTTGATGATCACCGAGTTGCCCGAAATGGAGATGGCGATGTTGCGGTTCTTGAACTTGTTCTCTTCGAAGATCAACTTGATCGTTTCGACGACGGCAGTGGAATCGATGATCGTCCCTTCGACGATGGCATCATGGGGAAGCAGTTCGTACCCGATCCGGACGACCTCGAAGACGTCCCTGTCCCTCTTCCTCTTTGAGTTGAGCTCGACGGCCTTGATGGCGTGAGAGCCGATGTCCAATCCAACGATTCCTTTGTCTTGGTTAAAACCCAGCATGTTTGTGCCTACCTTTATTGAGGTTATTTGCCAACCGATAGCCTTCCCTGTTTGAGTTTTTCTCGGAGCTTTTTTTCTACGATCTCCGGAACGAGCCCTGTTACAGAACCGCCCAGCGAGAACACCTCCTTGACCACACCGGAGTTCAGGAAGGAATAATGGACGCTGGGCATCATGTAGAGTGTCTCAATCTCCGGGTCGAGCTGGCGGTTCATGAGCGCCATCNNTCGTACTCGAAGTCGGAAACCGCCCGCAATCCCCGGATCACGATCTTGGCCTTGTGGCGTCTGACGAACTCGACCAGAAGCCCATCAAAGGCTTTGACCTCGATGTCGGGCTGACGAATAAAGATCTCCTGAATCATGGCCACCCTATCTTTAGTCGAGAACAGGGCCTCCTTTTTGGGATTTTTGAGCACGGCGACGAGGATTTTGTCGAACAGCCTCAAACCCCTGAGGATGATATCGACATGCCCGTTGGTGATGGGATCAAAGAATCCGGGATATACCGCTATCTTCTCCATCCAAGGCACAATACGCTCAGGCTCAACCAGGTTACCCATGTCTTTATCAGAAATAACGGCCTTTGTCAACAGAAAAACTCCCGGTTTACAGATTTTCGTCGGCTCCAAGAATCCCATAGCTTTCCGGGGGCGTCAATCACCTTTAGAGAGGAGATAGGAGGTGAAAAATCGCCGGCCCCCCTCATCAATTAAGATGATATAAGGCTCGGGGGAGCCCCTTGCTTTTCTTTTTTTATTGCATCCGTCAGCAAGGGGCCGTTGATTTCTCGTCTGAGTTGGGGGACAATAAAATAAAGAACGGAGATTGTAATGCGCCCGCGCTTGCTGCTTGTCTCTNNGACCATATCCCAACCCTATATCGTCGCCCTGATGACCCAAAGCCTGGGCTTGGAAGGCGGCGAGAAAGTCCTGGAGATCGGGACGGGCTCGGGCTATCAAGCGGCCGTCCTCGCCGAGCTCAAGGCCCGCGTGTTTTCGATCGAGATCAACCCGCGGCTGGCCGAACAGGCCGCCCGGACGGTCCGAGAGTTGGGCTACCGGGACATCCGGGTCAAGAGCGGGGATGGCTTTTTTGGGTGGCCAGAGGAGGCCCCCTTCGATGGTGTCATCGTCACCTGCGCGTCTCCCCGGATCCCGCCCCTCCTTGTTGAACAGCTCAAGGAAGGCGGCCGTCTCATCATCCCCTTGGGAGATGCCCGTCAATCTCAAGTTTTGACACTGGCGATAAAAACGGGAGGGAAACTGAGGACCAGAGAGATCTCCGGCGTCCGCTTCGTGCCGATGACAGGGGAAGCCCAGAAAAAAAAGCGCGGGTAGCCGATTTGCTTTTCGGCGTGTTCTTGTGCTAATTTTGGCCCGGGACAAAAATGATCAAGTTTGGAACCTCGGGCTGGCGCGCGGTGATGGGGGAGGAATTTACCTTCAGCAACGTCCGGATCGTCGTCCAGGCTATCGCCAACTATCTAAAACAGCGGTTTCCCGGCCGGACCATCACCGTCATCGTCAACTACGACACCCGCTTCCTCTCGGAGCGGTTCGCCAATGAAGCAGCCAAGATCCTCTCCCATAACCAGATCCAGGTGCTGCTCGCCGACCGGGACGCCCCGGCTCAAGCCCAGGCGCTCCAGATCATCAAGCGGAAAGCCCAGGCGGGGATCAACTTCACCGCCTCTTTCAACCCCCCCGAGTACAACGGTCTGAAGCTCAATCTTGAAAGCGGCGCTCCCGCTCTGCCTTACGAAACCGACAAGGTCGAGGAGGAGGCCCGGCGCCTGTCGAGGGCTCCGGTATTCAACCCGTATTACCCCCAACTCAAATTTGTGCAGAAAATCGACCTGCAGAGTGACTACCTTGAATTCATCCAGAAGAAGATCGATTTCGCCTCCATCCAGAAGTCCAAGCTCCGGATCGGCGTGGACCTTCTTTACGGGACGAGCCGCGAGTATCTGGACGAGATCCTGGAGGATAATGACATCCCCGTCGAGGAGATCCATGGCTATGTCGACCCCTATTTCGGCGGCATTACACCCTCCTGCAGCGAGCAGAACCTCAGAGAGCTCGGCAAGCTGATCCGAGAGAAGAAGTGCGACCTGGGCATCGCCACGGACGCCGACGGGGACCGCTTCGGGATCCTCGACCAGAACGGACACTTCATCATCCAGAACATCATTCTTGCCTTGCTGCTGGACTATCTCGTCCGGGTGAAAGGCTGGCGGGGTGGGGTAGCCCGCTCGGTGTCCACCACCCACCTGATCGACCGCGTCGCCCGGCGCTATGGTCTGCCGCTGTTCAAGACGCCCGTGGGCTTCAAGTACATGGCCGACCTCTTCCTCCGCAGGCAAATCATCTTCGGAGGCGAGGAAAGCGCCTGTATCGCTGTGAAATCGCATCTCCCTGAGAAGGACGGCATCTTCGCCGGTCTCCTTGTAGCCGAGATGATGGCGGTCACGGGCCTGAGCCTGACCGAGTTGCGCCAGCATTTCTTCCGGGAGTACGGCAAGAAATACAGCGGGCAGAGGAGCGTCCCCCTCCATCCGAAAAGCGAGCGTGCGCTGAAGGACCTCCTCATCGCTCCCCCTGAGCATCTCGGCGGAAGACGGATTCTGGCGGTCGAACGGGTCGACGGGATCAAGTTCGATTTCGAAGACGACGATTGGCTCCTCCTCCGGCTGTCCGGGACCGAACCTCTCATCCGATGCTACGCCGAGGCCGAGTCCAAGGTCGACCTGGAGAGACTTCTCAGCCACGGAGTGAAGAGGCTGGACTGATGGCTCCCGAAGAACGAAAGAAGGTTTCGCTCCGGAGAAAACTGGCCCTGGCGGCGGTGGCCTTTTTTTTCCTGGTCATCTTGATCTCTTCGCTTTTCGGCCGGAAAGGGCTCATCGAGATCTATCGGGCAAAAAGCAATTACGAGGCCCTGCTCCAGGAGATCCGGAGCCTCGAGGTCAGAAAAACCCAGCTCCATAAGGAGATCGAGGCGCTCCAGAATGATCCCCGGGCGGTGGAGAAGGAGGCCCGGGAGAAGCTCTGGCTGGTCAAGCCCGATGAGAAGGTCATCGTCAAGAAAAAAGAAGAGAAGCGTTGAGGCCGCCGCTCCAAGAGACGCAGGGACTCCTGAAGGACCTTAACCCTGACCAGAGAAAGGCCGTCAAGCACGGCCGAGGGCCGCTCCTGATCATCGCCGGGGCCGGAACCGGCAAGACCAAGGTTATCACCCATAGGATCGCCTACCTCATCGCCTCGAAGATGGCCAAGCCGGAGGAGATCCTGGCCGTGACCTTTACCGAGAAGGCCGCCAATGAGATGGAGGAGCGGGTTGATAGGCTCATCCCTTACGGCTACTCCTTTGTGGATATCAGCACCTTCAATTCCTTCGGAGAGAAGGTGTTGCGCAACTATGCCCTGGACCTCGGCTATCCTCTGGACTTCCGGCTTCTCGACGACGTCGAACAGGCCATCTTTTTCCGGGAGAACCTGTTCCGCCTCCCCCTCCAGTACTACCGCCCGCTGAACTTTCCCACCCGCCACATCCAGGAACTGCTGGACGCCGTGAAGAGGCTGAAGCAGGAGGACGTCCACCCGGAAGAATATTTGGAGTATGCCCGGAAGCTCGCGGGCCGGGCCGAAGATGAAGCCGAAGCCGAGCTGGCCGCCAAGCATTTGGAGGTGGCCGGTGTTTGCCGAACTTATGAGGATCTCCTCAAGAAGGAAGCGAAGATCGATTTCGAAGACCAGGTCAGGCTGGTGGTCGACCTTTTCCGGAAAAGAGCCTCCGTGCTCAGGGAGTTTCAGCAGAAATATCGATACATTCTTGTTGATGAATTCCAGGACACGAACCACATCCAGTTCGAGCTGCTGAAGCTGCTGGCCACCCGGCACCGGAACCTGACCGTGGTGGGAGACGACGACCAGAGCATCTTCCGTTTCCGGGGCGCCTCGCTCAGCAACATCCTCAATTTTCAGACGGTCTATCCCACTGCCAGGAAGATCGTGCTGACGAGAAACTACCGATCCGTTCAGCCCATCCTTGATTCGGCCTATACCCTCATTCAGCAGAACAACCCCAACCGCCTGGAATTCCAGTCCAAAGTCGACAAGAAGCTGGTCTCCTGTTTCGCCGAGACCGGCAAGAGTATCCACCTTCTTCAGTTTGACACCGTATCCCATGAGGCGGACCGGGTGGCGGAGATAATCCGCGAGAAATGGAAAGAGGGAGCCGAGCTGGGAGAGATGGCCATCCTTGTCCGGCGCAACGCCGACGCCGATCCGTTCCTCCGGGCCCTGAACATGAAGCAGGTCCCCTTCCGGTTCTCCGGCAGCCGCGGCCTCTACGCTCAGGAAGAGGTCAAAAACCTCGTCTCCTTTATCAAGGCCCTGACTGATTTCGAGGACGGCCGGAGCCTCTTTTTCCTCGCCCATTCCGAGATCTACCGGCTGCAACTCTATGACCTGACGGTCATCTCGAACTATGCTCAAAGGAGGAACCTCTCCCTGCACGGCGTCTTCCGGTCGATAGCCGAAGGATCGCTTACCCTCGAGGTCTCACCCCAGACCGTAGAGGGTGTCAAGCGGATTTATGAGGACCTGGTCCATTTCGTCACCCTCTCCAACACCCAAAACGCCGGCCAAGTGGTGTTCGCCTTTCTGGACAGGACCGGGCACATCAAGAGCCTGGTGGAAAAAGCAAGCCTCGAGTCCGAGCTCAGGATCAAGAACATCCGGCTTTTTTTTGAGAAGATCCGGAATTTCTCCGATCTCGTCAAGGATGATTCCATCCAGGCGTTTTCCCGTCACCTCGACCTTCTCCAGGAAGTCGGGGACAACCCGGCTACGGCCGAGGCCGAGCTCGAGGAAGAGGCCGTCAACGTCCTGACCGTCCACAAGGCCAAGGGCCTCGAATTCGAAAGCGTTTTTCTGGTCAGCCTGATCGCTGACCGCTTCCCGGGGCGGGAGCGACGCGAGAAGATCCCGGTCCCCGATGAGATCCTGAAGGAAGACCTGCCCCCCGAGGAGAGCTATCTTCAAGAGGAACGACGGTTGTTCTATGTCGGGATGACCCGGGCCAAGAAGTTCCTTTTTCTCACCTGGTCACGGGACTATGGGCTGAAGAGGCTGAAGAAGGTGAGCCCGTTCGTCCTCGAGGCATTGGACGTCCCCCAGCTCCCCGACGAGGTGCTCCGTACCTCAGCCATGGAAGAGATCAGACGCTACGGCATGGGGTTGCCCGAGGATAGGATCCCGCCTCAATTTAAAGTTAAGGAAGTCCTCACCCTGAGCTATTTTCAAGTCGAGGACTACCTGACCTGCCCCCTCAAGTACAAATTCCGCCATCTCTTGCGCATACCCGTGCTTCCCCATCACTCCCTTGTTTTCGGCCGGGTTCTGCACAACACCATCCATTCCTTTCTGAGGAAGAGATTGGCCGGGCAAAGGACCGGCGAGAAAGAGATCCTTGCGGAATACGAAAGCCTTTGGGTCAACGAGGGTTTCCTGAGCCGCGAACACGAGGAGCTCCGCAAAAAGGCCGGCCGGGAAGCTCTCGTCCGTTTCTATCGCCGCGAGGAGGCCTTGGGTATGAACCCGGCCTTCCTCGAAATGAGCTTCAAGTGGCAGCAGGACAAAATCAAGTTCATCGGCCGCTGGGACAGGATCGACATCCGGGAAGGGGAAGCCGTTATCATCGATTTCAAGGCCACCGAGGTAAAGAACCAGAAAGAGGCGGACAAGAGGGCGTCTGACAGCCTTCAAATGGACCTGTATGCCCTCTCCTTCTGCAAATCCCAGGACATCCCTCTTCGCGAAACCCGGCTCCATTTCCTGGAATCGGACCTCGTCGGCCGGGCGAGGAAAGGGGAGAAGGAGATGGAAAGAGCCTGGGAGAAGATCAAAGAAACCGAACAGGGCATCCGAAACCGGGATTTCGCGGCCAGGCCCGATTTCCACAACTGCTTCTATTGCGAGTACAAGACCATCTGTCCTTACACTTACGCCTACTAAAAGCCGCGTTCTAGTCTGTGGGAAGCCAGAAGGGCATGACGGCCCAAGGGTTTTCTCTTCCCAGGAATTGGAGGGCCTGAAGCATCTTGCTCAGGTCAGATGAGGGGAAGAGGTCGATTTTGGCCTGCGGCCGGCCGAAGATCGTTCCGAGGAGTGAAGTCCTCTGCGGCCAGACCACGAGCCTCACATCTTCGTCAGCCGGGATCCCGGCCAGGCTCTTGGCCAGGTCCAGGGCTTTGTCCAACCCGCCCAGCTCATCGACCAGCTTGATCTCCTTGGCCTGACGTCCGGTCCAAACGCGCCCCCGGCCGACCCTGTCCACGTCATCTCGGGTTAAATTTCGGCCTTCCGCCGCCTTGGTAAGAAATCTCTCATAGGTCCAGAGGATCTGTTCTTTCAGGAGTTTCCGCTCTTCCGGGCTGAAGGGCCTGAAGGTCGAGAATAGGTCGGCTCTTTGCCCGTAGGCCATCCTCTCGGCGGTGATCCCCAGCTTTTCGTAGAGTCCGGCCAGGCTGAACTTGCCGCCGAGGACGCCGATCGACCCGGTAAGGGTCTGAGGCTGGGCCACGATCCGGTGACCGGCCATGGAGATCCAGTAGCCCCCCGAGCCGGCTAAGTCGGACATGGAGATGACCAGCGGCTTCTCCTTTTTGGCCAGGAATGTCTCCCTCCAGATGACATCCGAGGCGACGGCCGAGCCGCCGGGGCTGTCCACGCGGATCACGATGGCCGCCATCGACCGGTCTTCTCTTGCCCTCCGGATGGCCCTGGAGAGCGTCCGGCCGCCGATCATGTTGTAATCTCCTTCGCCGCCGATGATCGGTCCCATGGCGTAAATCAGGGCGACCTTACGGCCCGTTTCCAGGCCGAGGCCGGCCGGGTTCGTCCGGATGTACTCGGAGAGCCGGGCCCGCTTGAGCTTTTTGCCCCGGTCCAGGAGGATCGCGCCCAGCTCGTCTTCGTAAAGGAGGTCGTCCACCAGGCCCGCCTGGAGCGCCTGTTCCCCTTGATAGAGGCCCTTATCGATGATCGCCCTGACCTCGTCCTCGGTCTTTTTCCGGGCCTCGGCGACGGCCCGCACGTATTCGGCGAAGATATCCTGATAGATGGCGTCCATCATCAGTTTATGGGCTGCGGTGAAGCCCTTTTCCATGAACATGTTGTAGGCGGTCTTAAATTCCTCGACGTGCTCGAAATGGGCTTCGACACCCAGCTTGTCCAGACCCTCCTTGAAGAACGGGACCCAGCCGCCTATGCCGTTGACTCCCAGCCAGCCGAGGGGGTGGAGGATGATCCGGTCGCAGGCTGTCGCCAGGTAGTACTCTTTGTCGAATTCAGGGGCTTCCTCGATATAGGCATAGACCTTTTTCCCGGACGCGCGGAATGCCCGGACAGCGTCCCGGACCTCGCTTATCTTAGCCCAATCGCACTCCAAGTAGCCGAGCCGCAGCAGGACGCAACGAATACGGCTGTCCACCTTGGCCTTGCGAAAACTCTCCCAGACGTCGTGGACGGACAGCGTCCGTCCTCCGAGGAAATAGCTCGTCAGAAAATCCGGGGCGGCGAGTTCGGGAAAGGGACCGGTCAAGTCGATTTCGAGGTAGGAATCAGCCTGGATGTCCGGCGGCCTCCTGAACTCGGAATAGATGAAGGCGATGACCGTCAAGGTCACTAGAAACAGAAAGAACAGGAATATAAAAAGGATGTATTTGCCCTTCTTCATGTCAGCTCCTAATCCCTACTACGGATTCCACGACGACGGGTTTGCGCGTCCTGGCCCAACTCAATATAGCAGAAAGAAGGAAGCCGGGGATAGGGCTTGATTTCTTTTTTTGGATATGAAAGAATGAATCGGCTTTTGCCATCTTTGGACCGATCGGGACGGCCCGGTGAGGGTGAAAGCGCAAGGAGGTTTTTTTATATGTCTGCTGCAAAATTATACGTGGGCAACCTCAATTACAGGACCACAGAGGACAAGCTGAAAGAACTCTTTTCCCAGTACGGAGAGGTGAATTCAGTCAACATCCTCCAGGGACGCGGTTTTGGCTTCGTCGAGATGGGTAACCCTGAAGGCGCCCAGGATGCCAAGACGAAACTGAATGGAACGGAATTCGACGGCCGGAGAATCATCGTCAACGACGCCAGACCCCGGGCCGAGAGGAATGGGCGCGTCGGCGGCGAGCGGAGAGAGCGAAGAGATTTCGGCAAGTTTTAGTATAGACTTCATCCTTTAGCCCCCTTCTATCGATTTTTGGGGCCATCTGCCGGTCTGTCTTTCGGAATACACCGGCGCGCTTTTCCTGTTCTCAAGGTGGTCGGCCATCGACAGCGGCTTCCCCAATCTTATTGTCGTGGGGGGTGAACCTTTCGCGAAATCTGTTCGTAGTAGTTGGTGAGCGTATGGAAGATAATAGGACCACGCCGAATGAGGACATCAGCACTCTGCTCAAGAAAGCCGGGGAAGGCGACCGGCATGCCTTCAAGGACATCGTCAGCCTCCACCAGCAAAAAGTCTTTCTGCTGGCCTATTCCATCCTCCGGAACAGGGAAGACGCCTTGGACGTCGTCCAGGAGACTTTCATGAGGCTCTACCAGAAACTCGACACTTACGAGAAGGACAGAAATTTCCAGGCCTGGCTCCTCCAGATCGCCAAGAACTTGAGCATCGATTACTACCGGAAGCACTACAGCCGGCGCCGGGGGATGGAGACAGGTAAGAGCATCGAAGAGTTGCCCTTGGCGGCCGAAGACCACGCCTCGAATCCGGAATCTTCAGAGCTCCGCCACGTTATCTCCCGCAACCTCGAACGCCTGGGAGAAAGGCAGCGTCTGATCTTCGTAATGAAACACTTCAACGGGCTCGAGTACCGGGAGATCGCCCAGGTCCTGGGGATCTCGGTGGGGACGGTCAAGTCCCTCCATTTCAAGGCCGTCCGCAACCTCAAGCACTGGCTCAGCCCGCAACTGGGGATGCAACCATGAGCGAGTGCCGACGCGGAAAACGGGATCTCGTGGCTTACTTGGGAGGAGAGATGAGCGAACGCGATCGGGAAAACATCCGGCGCCATATCGAGACTTGCCCGGCCTGCGCCGCTGAGGTCCGGGACCTCGAGAGGCTCCTGGAGAGCGCCGATTCAATGGGCCAGAACATGAAAGCGGCCCTGGCCGGGATTGATTGGGACGCCCAGGCGGAAAAGATCGTGAGCGCAGTCTGGAATGAAAAGGTACGGCCGCAGGTAGAGCCGAGACGGGAGCGGGTGTGGCTGTTCGGACCCCGGCTCAAGCCCGTTCTCGCCGGCCTCCTCCTCGGGATCATGGTCGGAGCGGCGGCCATGTTCATCACTTATAGAAGTGGAGTGCTGGAGAAGGCGCCGGCGGAGGCGTTTTTCGCCAGCAACGAGTTCCTGGGCCGTATCGACCAGGAGATCGCCCGACGGGAAATCCTGGATTACCTGGAGAAAAACCAGTATGTGCTCCTCGAACTGGCCCAGACTCAAACCGAAAGCGGGGATTGCCGCCTGACCGAGGCCGCGGCCCGCGAGACCAGGGAACTGCTGGGCAAGAAAAGGTACCTGAACCCCCAGCTCGAGAAAGCCCGGATGTCCAAGGCCAAGGCCATCTGCGACCAGATCGAGCTTCTCTTCTACGAGTTGGCCCAGGTCAGCGAGAACTTGACACCTGCTCAGTGCCGGGGGATCCAGAACATGATCGAGGAAAAAAACATTCTCCTGAAAATAAAGCTCTTGAAGAAAGAGCTCCAGGAAAGCGAGGTCTGAGGTGAGAAAAACAGCCCTCATCATAATCATTCTGGCGGGTCTCGTCTGCGTCCGGGCGGCCGCCCAGGAGTCTGCGGATGAGAAGCTCTTCCAGGAGGCCAAGATTCTCTTCTTCGACGAGAAATGGGAAGACGCCCAGGAGAAGTTCGAAGACCTCCTGGAGGACTACCCCGAAAGCTCCCTTCTCCCCCAGGCGACCTTCTACAGGGCCCAGTGCCTCGCCAGGCGGAAGGGCCATGAGGAAGAAGCCATCGAGGCGTATAAGGATTATCTTTCGAGCAAGAAAAGAAACAATAGCCTGTCCGAGGAGGCGGAGTCCTCCATCATCGACCTGGCCTATGAGCTCTACAAGGATGACCAGGAGGAATACCTGGACGAGATCGAGCAGCGATTGGAGAGCCCGAACCGTGTCATCCGGTATTATGCCGCCTTCAAGCTGAGCCTGGTCAAAGATAAGCAGGTTGCCGTCCAGGCCATTCCGGTGCTCGAGAGGATTATCGTCGAGGAGGGCGACAAGGAACTCAAGGACAGGGCGAAAATCGCCCTCTTGAGGATATCTCCTGACGCTCTGAAACATGTCGAAGACCAGGAAGAGCGGGGGAGGACCAAAGCCCTGAGGATCAGCGTCGTCGTCGAAGGACAGAGAGAGCCGGTGTTTTCGCTCAACATCCCCTGGGCACTGGCGGACCTGGCTTTTCAGGCCATCCCGGAAAAGGATAAGGCCGCTTTAAGAGCCGAAGGGTATGACCTGGACAAGATCGTCTCTCAATTGACCCGGATTAAGGGAAACATCATCGTGATCCGGCCCCGGGAGGATAAGACACGGGTCATCAGGATATGGATCGAATGAATTCTCCTTTTTTCTTTTAATGAGGAGGAGCAAGATGAGAAAGTACGTAGCTCTGGCCGCAGTGGTGGTGGTCTTTGTTTACCTGGCGGCCCCTGTTTTTGCGGGCGGACACGAGGATGACCTCAAGGTGATCAAGAAGGCCATCAAGGGGGGTCACGCCTGCGAACCTGGGAAAGCCGTGAAGTGGTTCAAGGTTCTGATCACCGACAACAAGTCAGGGACCCATATCGTCAAGGTCACGCTGCCGATCTCCATGGCCAAGCTTTTCGCGCATTGCGCGAAGGACAAGCATCTGCGCACAGATAAGGCCGATATCGACATCGCGGCCGCACTCAAGGACCTCGAGGAGATGAGCCCGATGACCCTCCTCGAAATCGTAGACGACGACGCCACGGTCAAGATCTGGTTGGAGTGACGAAGAAGGGCACGGGTCTCTCTCCCCCTATAAATTCTGATCATCGGCGGGCTGAAGGAACCCCCGCCGGCCTGCTTTTCTTGATTTGACAACATCACCTCCAACCCCAATAATATAGGCCCTGGGAGAAAGCCATGGCCAGATTGTTCGAGTTTCAAAGCAAGAAGCTGCTCAAGCAGGGAGGGATACCGGTTCCCGCGGGCGATGTCGCCGCCACTCCGGAGGAAGCCCGGCGCATTGCCGAGAGAATCGGCAAGCCGGTGGTTATCAAGATCCAGGTCTGGGTGACCGGCCGGGCCGGGATCGGCGGGATCCAGTTTGCGGATACACCCGAGGAAGCGGAAGCCAAGGCCCGCCAGCTCCTGGGCATGAAGGTCAAAAACTTCGTCGTCGACCGCGTCCTGGTCGAGGAGAAGCTCGCGATCAAGGCCGAATACTTCGTCGGGCTGGTCATCGACGACGCCGCTAAGAAGCCCCTCCTCATCTTCAGTCCCGCCGGCGGCACCGGGATCGAGGAGATCGCCCGCCTCCATCCGGAGAAAATCGCCCGTCAAACCATCGACGTCCTCAAGGGGTTTCCCGAATTCGAAGCACGTAACATGCTCATCCGGGTGGGGGTCGAGGGAACGATCCTGCCGAAGCTGGCCGACCTCCTGACCAAGCTCTATAAGGTGGCGCATTCGAGCGACGCCCGCTCGGCCGAGATTAACCCGCTGGTCTTGACCGCCGACGACAACATCTATGCCGCCGACTGCCACCTCGTTGTCGACGACTACGCCGTTTACCGCCATCCCGATTTCGGGATCGAGATCGCCCGCGAGTTCGACCGGCCGCCGACCGAGCTCGAGAAGATCGCCTACCGGGTGGAGGAGAAAGATTACCGCGGCACTTTCTATTTCTTCCAGATGGTCGAGCAGACGGCCGGCAGTGAGAAATACATCGGGTTCAACGGCGCGGGCGGCGGCGGCTCGATGATGTCCATGGACGCGGTCCTCAACCGCGGGTTTAAGCTGGCCAACTACTGCGACACGAGCGGCAACCCGCCGGCGAGCAAGGTCTACCGGGCCGCCAAGGTCATCCTGTCCCAGCCGGGGATCAGGGGCTACTTTGCCTCGGGCTCTGGTGTCGCCAGCCAGGAACAATATCACTCGGCCCGCGGCCTGACCAAGGCGTTCTATGAAGAAAAGCTGGATATTCCTGCGGTCATCCGGTTGGGCGGGAATTTCGAGGAAAAGGCGATCGAGATCCTGCAGACATATCTCAAAGACATTCCCGGTGTTGTCGAGGGATATGGCCGGGACGATTCCCCCGAGTTCTGCGCCCGCCGCCTCGAGGAACTGGTGGCTAAGAACGGCGGGAAGAGATATGAGATCAGGCCGTTCGGCGAGACGCCGGTCCCGCACAAAGCCTATGTTTTCGAGACCGTCACGGGACGGATTTCTTTCGACCATTCGAAATGTCCCGGCTGCAATACCAAGGGCTGTGTGCCGGCGTGTGCGCCTAAAATCCTGAAGCTCGAGGACGGGAAGCCGGTCCTGGCCATAACGCCGGAGGAGGCCAAGAAGGGCAAGTGCACCGAATGCCTGGCCTGTGAGATCTTCTGCCGGTTTCACGAGCAGGATGCCATCGTCATCCTTCTCCCCATCCCCGGGCTCAAGGAATACAGGGAGAGGATCCTCGCCGCCAAGGCTCAAACCTGATTAATCATATAGAATTTATAAAAATAATAGGAAAAAGAGATCAACGATCATGGCCATCCTAGTGAATGAGCACTCGCGGGTTATCATCCAGGGCATCACCGGCCGCGAGGGCATGGTCCGGGCGCAGTTGATGAAGGACTATGGGACCAAGGTCGTCGCCGGCGTCACACCTGGGCGCGCCGGACAGGATGTCTACGGTGTGCCGGTCTATGATTCCGTGCTCCAGGCCTGGGAGAAGCAGGGTCCGCTGGATGTCAGCGTCATCTTTGTACCCGCCGCCCTGGTCAAGAATGCCGCCCTCGAGGCCATCGACGCAGGGATCAAGCTCCTCGTCATCGTGCCTGACCGGGTGCCCATCCACGACGTCCTGGAGATCGCCGCCCGGGCCGCCGAGAAGGGCGCGCGGTTCGTCGGGCCCAACACCCTCGGCTTGGTCAGCCCGGGCAAGGCCGTCCTGGGCATGATCGGCGGCCGGGCCGAACGAGCCCGGGAGTGGTTCAAACCTGGGTCGATCGGTGTCAGCTCCCGGAGCGGCGGCATGACCTCGGCCATCTCCTATTACCTCACCAAGGCGGGCCTGGGCCTGAGCACCATCGTCCATGTCGGCGGCGACGCCGTCATCGGGCTCTCCCATCCCGAGGTCATGGCGCTTTTCGAGGAGGACCCGGAGACCCGGATGGCCGTGATGTTTGGCGAGATCGGAACGACCCAGGAGGAGCGGGTGGCCGACCTCGTCGAAAGCGGCAAGTTCACCAAGCCGCTCGTCGCCTACATCGGCGGCAAAGCGGCTAAGTCGGGAACGCGCTTCTCCCACGCCGGGGCCATCGTCGAAGGCTCGCGCGGCTCCTACGAGACCAAGGTGAAGAGGCTGCGTGAAGTCGGCGTCCATGTCGTCGACGCCATCTCCGATATTCCCATAAAGGCCAAGGAAGTTCTGGGGACATAACCCGAGTTCTCTGGAATTTGGGTCGTATCCGCTGATTTTGCGACTGGAGAGGAAAGAAAAATGGCTGAAGATCTTCATTGGAAGACCGGAATTACCTCCGTGGAGCCGAACAAGGTGCGACTGCGCGGCTATCCCATCGACCAGTTAATGGGGAAGATCACCTTTTCCCAGGCGATCTACCTGGTCCTCAAGGGCGAGCTGCCTTCGCCCGCGGTCGGGAAGCTCCTGGATGCCATCTTTGTCTCATCCGTCGACCACGGCGCCGGCCCGCCCTCGGTCCTCACCGCCCGCACCGTCGCCTCGACCGGGGCCGAACTCCATGCCGCCATCGCGGCCGGAGTCCTGGCCATCTCCCGGCTCCACGGCGGCGCGATCGAAGAAGGGATGAGGCTCTTCCAAGCGATCGCCCGCCGGGCCGAGGAGAAAAAGATCCCGGAAGAGGAAGCGTCCAAGGAGATCCTGGCCGAGATGAAGGCCAGGGGCGAGCGCGCCTCCGGGTTTGGCCACCGGGTCCACACCCAGGACCCGCGGACTGAAAAACTTTTCGCCATGGCCGAGGAGCTGAAGCTGGCCGGCCAGGCCGTGCGCATCGCCCGCGCCGTTGAAAAACTCTTCCGGGAGAGCGGCAAGCCGCTGCCGATCAACGTGGACGGCGCCATCGCCGCCCTGCTCTGCGACCTCGGCATCCCGGACGAAATCGGGAACGCCTTCTTCATCATCGCCCGCGTGCCGGGGCTCGTCGCCCACATCCAGGAGGAGAAGACGCGGATGAGACCGATGCGGAAAATCCACCCGTCCGATACCGAGTACGACGGGCCGGGAGAAAGGGAGATCCCATGAGAAAACAGCTGGAAACACTGCTGCCCGAGCTCCGGCTCATCCAGGACCCCGAGCTCCGCGAGCAGACCATCAAGGTCTGGGTGGAAGCGATGAAGCGGGCCGGCTGGGGGATCAAGGATCTGGCCGAGATGCCCTTTACGCTCCTGATCAAGCACACGGAGGTCAACCTCATCACCCACACCCGGGCCGTCACCCTTTCGGCGCTGAAGATCGCCGAAGTCCTGATGGCGGAGTATCGGGAGAAGATCACGATTCATCGCGATCATCTCCTTTCCGGTGCTCTCCTCCATGATGTCGGCAAGCTCTTCGAGTACAAGCGGGAAGGCGGGAAATTTGTCAAGAGCCGGGAAGGCGAGCTGCTGCGGCATCCGATCTCGGGGGCGGCGTTTGCTTTTGCCCACGGACTGCCCCAGGAGGTCATCCACATCATCGCCGCCCATTCCAAGGAAGGCGACGGGTCGCGCCGGACGATCGAGGCCATCATCGTCAACCATGCCGACTTCGTCAACTTCGACGTCCTTAAAGACTAGAAAGATGGGG
>DQHV01000269.1:15752-27395 GCA_003524335.1 Candidatus Aminicenantota bacterium
TCGACCACATCGTCCCGGCCGCCGATGAGAAGTACGCCCAGAACCACAAGACGATCCGTGAGTTCGTCGCCGCCCAGGGCCTGCCGAATTTCTTCGACATCCAACACGGCGTCTGCCATCAGGTCCTGAGCGAGGCCAGCTTCGCCCTTCCCGGAAAGCTCATCGTCGGGAGTGATTCGCACACCACCACCTACGGCGCCTTCGGCGCGTTCGCCGCCGGGATCGGTCGGACCGAGGCTGCCTCGATCTGGGCCACCGACGAGATCTGGCTGCGCGTCCCGGAAACCCTGCGGGTCGAGTTTTCCGGAAAACTTCCCGCCGGCGCCTATGCCAAGGACGTCATACTCAAGGTCATCGGTGACCACGGCGCCGACCGGGCGAACTATGAAGCCATCGAGTTCTCCGGGCCGGCGGCCGGAGATTTCAGCCTGGCGTCACGCATGGTCATGGCCAACATGGCAGCCGAGATGGGCGCCAAGAACGGCTATTTCGAGCCGGACGAGAAAACGCTCGAGTGGGTGAGGGCGCGGGCCCGGGCCGACTACGAGATCGTCCGATCTGATCCCGGCGCTAAATTCGAAGCCGTCCTGAAGTACGATTTGTCTGCGATTGAGCCGCAGGTCGCCTGCCCGCACACCGTGGACAACGTCAAGCCCGTGCGCGAAGTCGAGGGCAAGCCCTTCCATCAGGCGCTCATCGGCACGTGCACGAACGGCCGCCTGGAGGACCTCGAGGTCGCGGCCAGGATCCTAAAAGGGAAGAAAATCCATCCGCGCGTCCGCGCGCTCGTGCTGCCCGCTTCGCGGGAGGTCTACGTCGAGGCCATGCGGAAAGGCCTCCTCGAGACCCTATCCGAGGCGGGGTGCGTCATCCTCAATCCCGGATGCGGGCCCTGCCTCGGCGCTCACGAGGGCTTGCTGGCGGCGGGCGAGGTCGTGGTCAGCACGTCCAACCGCAATTTCCGGGGCCGGATGGGGAACCGCGACTCTGAGATCTATCTCGCTTCGCCGGCCACCGCGGCTGCCTCTGCACTCGAAGGCAAGATTACTGATCCGAGGAAACACCAATGAGCAAAGGACGCGTTTGGAAGTACGGGGACGACGTCAACACCGACGTCATTTTTCCGGGGCGGTACACCTACCAGCTTATGGAGCCGGCCGAGATGGCCAAGCACGCCATGGAGGACCTCGACTCCGAGTTCGCCAAGAACGTCAAGCCCGCCGATGTGGTCGTGGCCGGGAAGAATTTCGGCTGCGGGAGTTCGCGGGAGCAGGCGGCGGCTTGCTTGAGAGCGGCCGGCGTCCAGGCCGTCGTGGCGAAATCCTTCGCCCGGATCTATTTCCGCAATGCCATCAACCTGGGATTGGCCGTGCTCCAATGCGAGGGAGCGTCGGATGCGCTGAACACTGGTGATGAGGTCGAAATCGACTTTGCGGGGGGGAAGATTATCTCGGGCGGGAGCGTCTTCAAATTCTTCCCGCTTCCGGATTCTGTCATCGGCATCATCGAGGCCGGCGGCCTGATCGAGTACACTAAGAAGAAGCTGGCCACCGGCCGCTGAGAGACATTTCCTTCTTCAACCGTCTATCTTTTATCCGGGTGATTCTTCCCGGTTCATTTTCTCCGGTCTGGACTCAACGCTGAACCGGCTGAAGCCTGCGCCTACCTGCTTTTTGGGTTCCACTTCCCCTGAGCTACTGCCGGGATGAAGTTGGCCAGCCCTGGCGGCGGGAAAGAGAGGGTCTTCTCCTTCTCGGCGCTCATGTAGGCGGCCATCAGGAGCTCGGTCACATTGAGGCCATCTTCAAAATTCTCGCTCGGCCGCAATCCCTTGAGGAAGGACCTGATCATGTGCCGGTTCTCTCCCGTGTAGCCGTATTCATTCTCTTCGTCGCTTACCACCGGCATGAGGCCGACTTCGGCGTTCTGCTTTTCGACCAAGTCCTCTCCCGCCTTGCCCTTGACCCGGCGGCTGAAGAAGACCTTGAGTCCGGCATCGAGGCTGTTGATCTGGAGGGCATACTCGGGGCCGAGGAGTTCCATGCTCAGCCGCAGCCCTGCACCGACATAACACCACGAGGTTGTCGTCTCGACCACCACGACGTTCCCTTTTTCATCTTTGTATTCGACGAGGGACCTGGCAAAATCTTCGGCCGGCCGTTTGAGATAATCGGTTTTTCCGCCGCTGTTGTCCCACAGGGATTTGGCATAATCGGGGATCTGCCATTTGAGGCAGGAGGCATAAGCAGTCACCTTAGTGGGGGTCAGGGTGCCTCGCGCGGCTCCGGGCGCGGTTAGCATGAACCGCGCCACCTCGACGGAATGACACATCATGTCGTTGAGAACGCCCCCGCCCTGGAGCGCTCCCTCCCAGAACCAAGGCATGTGCGGGCCGCTGTGTTCCTCGGCCGCCCGGGCCAGATAGGGTCGTCCGGTGAGCGCAGCTCCGCGCGCCCAGACGATGCCCCGGCCCCTCACCACGGCCGGCGCGAAGACCTGGTTTTCGAGGTAGCCGTCCAAAAGCTTCGTTTTCCGGGCCAGATCCAGCATCCGTCGGGCTTCCTTGACGTTCCGTCCGAGCGGCTTTTCGCAGCAGACTCCGACGATCTCTCCCTTACCTGTTTCGAGGGCCCGGACGACCTCCTCCATGACCTCGATCCGGGTGAAGTTCGGGGCCGAGATCCAGACGGCGTCGATCTTCGGGTCAGAGACCAGTTCGGTGATGGACTTGTAGGCTTTGGCCTCACCCACCTCGAGCTTCCGGGCGATCCCGGCCGCCTCCTCGGCCCGCTTCCTGTCCGGGTCGAATACTCCAAGAATATCGGCATCCCGGACACCAACCCAGGAGCGGATATGGAACCTGGCGTTGAACCCGCCGCCGATGATTCCGACTCCCAACGTCTTTTTCTTCATGTTCGACCTCCCGTAATTGCGCTCATTGTATTGATTTCGGATAATGGAGTAAAGACGCCAAAAGAAAAACGGGCAAAAACGAGGACGGTTCCATTTTTCTTCCTCTTTTCCGGCAAATATGCTACAGTTTTTCCTGCGAATGAAAGGAACTGAACATGGCTAAACACAAGATCGCTGTCCTGCCCGGAGACGGAGTGGGAAGAGACGTTATCGAAGCGACCATGATTGTCCTCAACAGGCTGGCCGTCGATGCGGAGTACATTTATGGAGACATCGGCTGGGAGTTTTGGCGCAAAGAAGGAAACGCTCTGCCCGACCGCACTATCAAGATGCTCAAGGAGACAGACTGCTGCCTGTTCGGGGCCATTACCTCGAAGCCCAAGGAAGACGCCGCGGCCGAGCTCGATCCATCGCTGCGCGGAAAGGGGCTCTCCTATTTCAGCCCGATCGTCCGGCTCCGCCAGGAGTTCGACCTCTATACAAACCTCAGGCCCTGTAAGGCCTACCCGGGAAACCCGCTCAATTACCGGGAAAATATCGACCTGGTGATCTTCCGCGAAAACACGGAAGGCATGTACGCCGGCGTCGAGTTCCATCCACTGCCCCAGACTGTACGTGACGCTTTACTCATCCATCCCAAGATGAAGGCCTTTAAAGACACCCCGCTCAACGAGATCGCCGTGTCCACCCGGATCATGACCAAGAAGGGCTGCAGCCGGATCGTCCGGGCGGCCTTCGAATACGCCCGCAAGAATAAGCGCCGTTCCGTGACCATTGTTGAGAAGCCGAACGTCCTGCGGGAGACGGGCGGCCTGATGCTGGGCATCGCCCGCGCAATCGCCAAGGAATACCCCGATGTCCCGCTCAAGGAAGCCAACGTCGATGCCATGTGCATGTGGCTGGTCAAGAACCCCCACGATTATGATGTCCTGGTCGCGGAGAACCTCTTCGGCGACATCATCTCCGACCTGGGCGCCCAGCTCGTCGGCGGGTTGGGATTCGCCTCAGCCGGGAACATCAGCGATTCATACGCCGTCTTCGAGCCGACCCACGGGTCGGCACCGAAATACGCCGGGATGTACAAAGTCAACCCCCTCGCCACTTTCCTGGCCGCCAAGATGATGCTCGAGTGGCTGGGCGAGTCTGAAAAGGCAAGGCGCCTGGAAGCGGCCATCGCCGCAGTCATCAAGGAAGGAAAGGTGCGCACCTATGACCTGGGCGGGAACTCGACGAGTCTGGATATCGGCCGCGCCGTAGCGGACAAACTCTGACAGGAGCATCGCGGATGGGCAATACGGTCATTGAAAAGATCATCCAGGCCCACACGGCAGACGAGGTCGCGCCGGGGAGGATCGTCTGGATGGACCTGGACATCCGCTCGGCCCGGGATTTTGGCGGCCCCAACGTGGTCAAGAATTACGAGCGCGAGTATGCCGGGCTCCCCCTGGCGGACAAATCCAAGACGTACTTCACTTTCGACCTCTGTGCACCCGCCTGCACCCTCAAATACGCGGATAATCAACAGGCCTGCCGCGACTTCGCCCGGAGGAACGGGGTGGAAGTTTACGACGTGGACAGCGGCGTCGGTACCCACGTCCTGATGGAAGGAGGGCTGGCCCGGGCGAACGGCACCGTTGTCGGCACGGACAGCCACATGAACATCCTGGGCGCAATCGGCGCCTTCGGCCAGGGCATGGGGGATGTCGACGTCACCTTCGCCTTCCGGACCGGCCGGACGTGGTTTGAAGTGCCGGAAAGCGTGCGGGTCGTCCTCAAGGGGACGTTCAAGAAGCCGACTTCGGCCAAGGACCTGACGCTCTATCTTTTGAAGGTGTTGGGCACAAAAAAGATCGCCCTGCGCTCGGCCGAGTTCACCGGGCCCGCCGTCGCCGGGCTTTCTCTGGCCGGCCGGCTGACGCTCTGCAGCATGGTGACGGAGATGGCAGGGATCATCGGGTTCATCCCGGAATGTGGCGCGGAGGCCAGGAAAGAGATCGAGAGTTATACCAAAACTCCATACTCTCCATTCTCCCCCGATGGCGACGCGGGCTACGCTGAGACGATTGAGGTCGACGTCCAGGGGCTCTCTCCTCAGGTGGCCGCCCCTCCTTCACCGACCAACGTCAAGCCGGCGGTGGAGCTCCGGGGCACGAAAATCGACTCGGGGTTTATCGGTTCCTGCACCAACGGCCGGTTCGAGGATTTCGCCGAAGCGGCCCGCCTCCTCATAGGTCGGAAGGTCAAGAAGGGAATCATGCTGAAGATCGTGCCGGCGACACGCCGTGTCTATAAAGAGCTCCTGGCCAGGGGGATACTCCAGGACTTATTCGAGGCCGGCGCGATCGTGGTCAACCCCGGCTGCGGCGGCTGCGCCGAGGGCCATGTCGGCCTGACGGGCAAGGGCGAAGTTCAGATCAGCACAGGGAACCGCAATTTCGCCGGCAAGCAGGGGAAGGGCCAAACGTATCTGGCTAGCCCCGCCGTCGTCGCCGCATCCTGCATTTTGGGCCATATCGCCGGTCCGGAGGACCTCTAACATGGACACGACATCACACCGCGGCCGCATCTGGGTCCTGACTGACAAGTCTGGGACGCTAATTGAAGATATCGATACCGACCAGATCTTCCACAACGCCTTCCTCCACATCACCGAATTGGCGGAGATGGGGCAGTATGCCCTCGGCAACCTGGAGGGATGGAAGGATTTCCCAAAAAAGGCGAAGCCCGGCGATATCGTCGCCGCCGGAAGAAATTTCGGGGCCGGGTCCTCGCGCCAACAGGCCGTCGACTGCTTTATCGCCCTCAAGGTCGACGCCATCCTAGCGCCCTCTTATTCATCGATCTACTTCCGGAATGCCGTCAATTCCGGGTTTCCCATCCTGCGCTGCGGGGAGCTCGACAGTCTCACGGCCGGCCGGAAGCTCGAGAGCGGGGATGAGGTCGAGGTCGATTTTCTGAGCGGCAAGGGATTCAACTTGACCAAGAACAGCGCTTTTTCCGTGGAACCGATGAGCGCCGTCCAGCGGGAAATCTTCCGTGAGGGAAACCTCTTTGCCTTTGGCCGGTCGTTCGGCCGGTGAGGCGGAGATGCGCATCCTGGCGCTTGACACGACGACGGGAAGTGGTTCCGTCGCCCTCCTCGAGAACACCCGGCTCCTGGCCGAAATCAGCGCCGAATCCGCCCTGACCCATTCTGCCCGTCTCCTCCGGGCCGTGGATTATCTGCTGAAGAACAACGGACTGGAGATCAAGGACATGGACGGTTTCGCCGTCGCGGCCGGGCCCGGCTCTTTCACCGGGATCCGGATCGGGCTGAGCACGGTCAAGGCCTTCGCTTTCGCCTCGAGAAAACCAGTGGCCCCGGTATCGAGCCTGGCGGCGCTGGCTCTGAAGCTATGGGAGACGCAGGGCCGACTGTTCTGCCCTTTCCTTGACGCCAAGAAAGGGGAGGTTTATGCAGCTCTCTTCGAGACGCAGGGCAAAGAACTCAAGGAGGTCATGAAGGAAGGCGCCTACGGGCCTGACGGCTTTCTATCCAGGCTTCCGGCGCACCGGGTTATCCATTTCATCGGGAACGGCGTCAATGTCTACCGGGACAAAATCCTGGCCTATCTTAAGGATAATGCCCGTTTCTCGTCGCGCTCGCTTTTCATCGGGCACGAAGTCGGTCTCCTGGGGTATGATATCCTGAAGAAGGGAAGAGGAGTAAGTGGCGAAGCCCTCGAGCCCCTCTACTACCGCAAGTCCCAGGCGGAGGAGAAAAAATAGAAAGCGAGAAGCTCGCCGAAAAGTTCTACCACCTGCGGCGGATGGAGGAGAAGGACCTCGCCTCCGTCCTGGAGATCGAACACCTGTCCTTTCCCAACCCCTGGCACGAGAGCACGTTCCGCGGCGAGATCCAGCACCGGCCGATCTCGTTTCCCTTGGTCATCGTGCATGAGACGCTCGACCGGGTCATCGGCTATGTCATCTTCTGGGCCATAGGCGAGGACGTCCAGATCAATAACATCGCCCTGCATCCCGATTTCCGGGGGCTGGGGATCGGTGAGCGGGTGCTGAGGCAAATTATCGCAGAGGTGAAGTTCCGGGGGGCGCGCCTGATCACGCTGGAGGTCCGGCCTTCCAACACGGCGGCCATGTCGCTCTACAAAAAGCTCGGGTTCAAGATGATCGGGATCCGGAAAGCCTACTACTCCGTCCCACCCGAGGACGCCATCGTTCTCGGCCTGCGCCTGGGGGACGTTCCCTAAGGGGCCACCCCGCCATATTTGAATTAGCACAGAAACAGTTTTAGCTTGGCCTGTATCTCGTGCTTAACCTGAAAAGCTGGCTCTCCATAATAAAAAGATGTAT
This sequence comes from Candidatus Aminicenantota bacterium, assembly GCA_003524335.1. Taxonomy (GTDB): domain Bacteria; phylum Acidobacteriota; class Aminicenantia; order Aminicenantales; family UBA8522; genus UBA8522. Next base: position 23,019 of record DQHV01000269.1, read on the forward strand.
TTAGGCGAGCGCAGCAGGGTGGCCCCTCGGGGAACGTCCCCTCTATAGGAGCAAGCTGATCATCAGGATGCTGCAGGCGGCGACGACCAAGGCGCCGAGAAAGCCGACCACGAGCGGTTTGAGCCCGACCTTCCTGAAAACGCCGAAAGCCGTGTTGAGGCCGATCCCCGCCATGGAGACGACGATCAGAAACCGCCCCAGCCAGGTCAAACCGCCCACTCCCTTGGCCGAGAAATAGCCGGCCGTGTTGAGACCGGCCATGACGAAGTAGCCGAAGAGAAACCAGGGAAAGGCTTTGGCCCAATTGACCTTCCCTTTTTTCAGGGCGGCGGCCTGGAGATAAGTCCTGCTGAACCAGGCGGCGATCAAGAAGGCAAGCGGTGCCATGAAGCAGTTGCGGACGAGCTTCACGGCCGTGGCCGTCTTTCCGGCCAGGTCGGAAAAAATAAATCCGGCCCCTACGACCTGGGGCGTGGCGTGGATGGCCGTGCCTGAGAACACACCGAAAGCGATGTCTCCGACTCCGAGCGCCCTGGCGATCTGAGGATAGAAGAGGATGGCGGCCAGTCCCCAGAGTGTTATCGTCCCGATGGCGTAGCACGTCTCCTCTTCTCTCGCCTTGATGAGCGGGGCGGTAATAGCGATGGCCGATCCGCCGCAGATTGTCGTTCCCACCGAGAGCAGCGTGGACAGGGTGGGGGAGAGGCTGAACAGCCGGCCGAGAGCATAGATGATGAAATAGCTGACGGTCATGGTCACCAGGATGATGACCAGCATCTGCGGGCCCTGCGACCCTATGTCCTTGAAATTCAGGGTTGCGCCGATGAGGATGACGCCCCAGATGAGAGGCTTTTCGAATTGCTTGATGCCGGCATGGAAGAAAGCGGGCACGACGCCGATATTCCTGGCGAGGAGGCCGATGATGACGGCCAGGGCCGTCGCCTCCAGCGGATGTTTTCCACCGGCAACGATGAGGTTGGAGAGGAGCATAGAGAGGACGCCGACTGCAACCATGAGAAGCCAGCCGGAAACATGCTCCTTTTTCATCGGCCTTCGCTTCTCATTTGATCAAGATGAGCTCCGTCATGGGCGGCGTCAGGTAGCGGGCGCCGTTCTTCTCGACGATCACCATCTCCTGAAAATGCATCCCGATGTTGCCCCCATGCTCTTCGGAGTAAGCGCGCAGGCTGGGCTCGACGGCATAGATGTCGTTCTCGTGGATCTTCATGTGGATCTTCTCGCCATAGGCCTTCCAGGGCGGGCCCAGGATGACACCCAAACCGTGGACCCAGACTCCGGTCGTGTGGCCTGTGGCATGCGGGTATTCCGGGAAACCGGCCTTCTTCACGACCTCCCTGGCCGCAAGGTCGACCTCGTACCCCGTGGCGCCCGGTCTGATCTTGGCCACCGCAGCCTGCGTCGCCTCGAAGCAAGTGTCGAACATCCTTTTGATCAATTCCGGTGGTTCCTTTTCCCCTTCCCGGAGGACGTAGGCGGCCTTGTTCAAGTCGGACATGTGACCTTCCAAGAGAAACCCCGAGTTGATGACGATGAGGTCGCCCCGCTCGATGACCTTGTCGGAGGGCGGCCTTCCCAGCCTGAACGTGCTCACGCTCACGGTCGGGCACCACCATTCCTGCCAGCCCGGGCCCATCCCTTCTTCCTCGACCCTTTTTCGGATGTAATCAAAAATTCCCCTGGCCGTCGTACTGCCGGGCTTGACCATGCGGAGAGCTTCCACTGTGATCTCGGCGGATTTCCGGCTTGATTTCTCCAGGAGCTGGACCTCGGCGGCGACCTTCCGGTTCCAGAGCGAGACGACGACCCTTTCCGCGGAGACCACGCGGGTGGCGAGCTCAGGCCCAACCGCCCGATCGAACATGATCTTCATCCCATAGCTCAGCCCGTCGGCGACACCCTCGTCTTCTGAAAAATTGAGGCCGATGGTCCTGGGGTTGATCTCCCTGAGCGTCGTCCCCAGCTTCTCCAGAAATTCCGAGTGGCCCTTCTCGCGATTATAGGTGTATCTCAGGACCTTTCTATAGATCCCCGTTTCCTCTACCGGCTTGGCGTCTCCCTCCGCGACGATGGCGGTCCGCTCTCCGGCTATAGTGAAGATGAACGCCGCCGGGACCTTGACCTCCTCGCCGCCGATGTATTCCACGATCGGGTCGAGCTGGATGTCCCTTTCCCAGATCACGTTGGTCATGTCGTCGCAGGGATCGCGGGTTAGAGTGACCCAGCATGCGATACCGTGCTCCTTCAGGATCGGGATGAGGAGCTCGTCCAGCTTGCTTTTCCGGATGAGGTCCCGGAGCTCGGTGTTCGTATGCCGGTAGCCGAACTGAGCGGAGAGGTCGAGCCCCAGGGAAACACACAGCAGAGGAACAAGAATCAGCCGCTTTTTCATCCTCCGCCTCCGACTAGTCCTTTNNTTTCGACGCCCTCTCATGAGTTCCGGGCTAATGTTTTTCCGGCTGCTGCGACGGAATCTTGTTGTACTCGATCAGGAGCTTCAAGAACCAGTCGGGGTATTTCACGATGCTCTGTTTTCTCGTCTTGGCGTCGTAGATCCAAAGGTGGTTGTACTTGACGAGCAGGTCATCGCCCAGCTTCCACCAGGCGTCGATCACAGCGGTGGAGTTGTTGAGGCAGTAGTCCGTCAGGAACTGCCGGGCCTGCGCCGGGTCCTTCTTGTATATGTCCAGAGCCCACCCGTCGATGTTCGGCGTCTTGTCGACGGCCGATTTTTCCCACTTCAGCTGGGCTTCGCGGACGTCTTGTATAGCGTAGGAATACATGACCTGGGTATGGAAGTCGACATAGTCGAATGCCCACCGGGCCGCCTCTCGATTGAATACCCAGTGATCGCCGATCTCGAAGGATTTCGGGATCTGGGTGACGCCGGCATAGAACGGCATGAAGCAGGACGTATCCTGGGCGCCGAAACACAGCCAGACAATTCCGCCGATCGGGTTGGGCAGCCAGCCGCGGCTCTGGGTCACGGTCACGTACTCGGCCCGGTTGACGCCGATGACGCGCGACGTGTTGTAGCTCTGACCCTCGAGCTGGAAGGGCCGGGGGAGATAGTTCGGGTTCTCGAAGGGTCCTCCCTGCAGACCGCGGGCGGTGTAGAAAGGCGTCCCCTCGCATTTGTCTCGCGTCATCACCATGACGTCATGGACGGAGAGTTTCTTTTCCGGCTTGATGGAAAAGGGGAGGTCCATGTTGTTTGTTTCGGGGCTGAATTTCTGCGCCGGCGCCACGAGGTCGAAGAAACGCCACAGCCGGACGCGGGAGCCGTTCGTCGAGGCGGCGCTGAGGTCGTTTGGCGAATAGGCCCGCTTCCAGTTAAACGGCTTGCCGCTCTTAGGGTCGTAGAGCTTTTGCTCGACGGCGAAGGAGACGACATTCGGAGAGAACAGGAAATAATCCGGGTTCTTTAAGTCGATCTCGCCGATCCGCGATTCGTTCGGACAGACGCTGACGTGGTCGTCGGGGACTCTCTGGGCGCACCAGACGGCCCCCGGCTTTCCGCTCGGCGGCGTCCACAGCGGTCCGACCGGCATGATCTCGAAGATCCAGGCCTCATTGGGGTCGGCCACGGCCAGCATCTCGCCNNCCACCTGGTTGTCGTTCATGTAGCCAAAGGCGCCGTGAATGTAGCCATAGGTATGAGCGGGCTGGGGGATCTCCAGGCCGTCGAAGTTGTCCTTGATCCTCTCCCACTTCAGGCCGACATCGGGTGCGTAGGCGAAGAACTGGTCGATATGGTAGATCTTGCGTGTCGAGCCGGCCGGCCAGTCGGCGGCAGGGATGCAGCGAAAAGTCCAGTCGCAGACGCCGCAGTCGCAAGTGTGGGTAGTTATGACAGACCCGTCGACCGAGGCGTTCTTACCCACGATGATGACGGTGCAGGCTTCAGAGGCGAGGTCCCCCCGGCAGGAGACGCATTTCTCGATATCTTCCGGGACGAAAGCGGAGACTCGGATGAAGGCGAAAACCGCGAAAAGCAGGAGTCCCAGCCAAAAAATCTTTTTCCGATCCATGTTTGACCTCCTTTCCAGAACCTTATTTATATAAAGGCGCCGCGCCCCTGTCAATAAATCACCTTGACGAGACACAAACCCTTAGCGGGAGCGGTCGGGCTGGCGAGCGATCGTTTTTTCCGGGCGAATAAATCTTCGATCGCCCGCGGCTCGATCCTTCCCCGTCCGACCACGAGCAGGGTGCCGACGATCGTCCGGACCATGTAGCGCAGAAAACCATCGGCCTCGATAGTGTAGGTGATCTCCCGCCCCTTTTTCTTCAGCTCTGAACGCCTCACCTGGCGCACGGGGTGGAGAAGCCGGTTTGAAGAAAAAGATGTGAAATCCG
>DQHV01000281.1:0-2263 GCA_003524335.1 Candidatus Aminicenantota bacterium
CGGTATGGACCCGGACGCGGATGTGACCAGGCTCCAGGCTATCCGCGACGCGATCGGTTATGACTACGGCATCCGGATCGACGCCAACCAGGGCTGGACCGTAGCCCAGGCGGTCACCGCCCTCAAGGCGATGGAGAAGTTCAAGATCCAGTTCTGCGAACAGCCGGGCCTTTACTCCGACATCGCCGGGATGAAGCAAGTCAGAGATGAAAGCCCGATCGGGATCATGGCCGATGAATCCCTCTTCTCCCCCACCGACGCCCTAAAGCTCATCAACGCCGCCGCCTGCGATTACTTCAACATCAAGCTGATGAAGGCCGGCGGGATGACCAACGGGCTCCGGATCGCCCTCATCGGAGAGGCCGCCAACATCCGCTGTATGCTCGGCTGCATGATCGAAACGCGGCTCGGGCTGACCGCGGCTGCGCATGTCCACGGCGCCTGCGGGAACATCGTCTTCGCCGACCTCGACGGTTATTTCTCCCACACCTTCGACCCGATCGTCGACGGGATGGCCGTCAAGGACGGGATGATCACTCTTCCCGAGAAGCCGGGCCTGGGCGTCGACGTCGACCCCGCCTTCCTCAAGAAACTGAAACGGGTCTGACCGCCGCCCGGCGTCACGCTGGACAGCACACCGTTCTTCGCGAACGGAACCGCGATTGTTGAAGGGTCCGGAGATTCCTTCGCCTATCGCGATCACCGGATCAAGAACCTGCCCGAGATATTCGGGAAGTGAAATAATCGAGGAACATCCGTGTTCAACGCATCCGACCTGAAGAAAGGGGACGTGGTCAAGATCGACGGCGATCCGCACATTGTCGACAGGACAAAACCGGCTAAGCTCTCGACGGGTCTCATCGTCCAGGTCCCCGAATACATGGCGGTCGGTGAGGTCATCCGCGTCGACACGCGGACGGGGGAGTACGCTTCCAAGGCTTGATGAAGAACAGCGGCTGCGTCTATCCAAACAGCATGACTTCGGCTGACGAAGGCGTCACGGTGACGTCCTTCTATGCCAACTGCTATCCGCACTCGACTGAGGAGGAATGGCGGCGGAGGATCGAAACTGGCCAGGTCCTGCTCAACGGCCTTCCGGCCTTTCCGGACGACCTGCTGACCCGGGGCGACTCCCTCCTCTACCATCGCCTTCCCTGGGAGGAACCCGATGCTCCCACGGATTTCGCGACCCTGTTCGAGGACGACGACGTCCTGGTCCTTTCGAAACCCTCCGGCCTGCCGGTTCTCCCCGGAGGTTTCTTCCTGGAAAATACCCTGCTCCACCTGGTCCGCGAGCGTTACGGCCGCACCTGCTCGCCGCTCCACCGCCTCGGCCGCGGCACGTCCGGAGCCATCCTGTTCATCCGCAACGTCCTGGCCGCGCGCTCTCTGGCCCTGGCCATGTTCGAGCGGCGTATCCTCAAGGTCTATCTGGCCCTGGCGTCGGGGACCGGTATGCCGGACGCCTTCACCGTCGACGCGCCCATCGGGCCGGTTCCGCATACACTTCCACTAACTGTCAATGCCTACCGCCCGGACGGCCGTCCGTCGATAAGCTACATCCGTGTCATCCGCCGATTCCCCGACCATAACACCGCACTCCTCGAAGTGACCATCCCCACGGGGCGCCCCCACCAGATCCGGATCCATCTCAGCTACGCAGGATACCCGCTTGTCGGCGATCCGCTTTATCGACCGGGGGGAATTCCCCGTGCCGAGGGAGTCGAGGACGAATGGACGACGACCCCCGGGGCGACAGGCTATCTCCTCCATTCCTGGAAGATCCGTTTTCCCCATCCGGCCAAGGGCGAGGAGGTCGAAGTCGTTAGCCCTCCGCCCGCCCTGCTTGACCCGGCATAAGTCAGGTCGAAAGACCAGTGGTTTCAGCTAAATTTGACATCCGGCGATGCCGCGATCTATCATCCCCAACGATGGGATGAGGCAAAATCGGTGTCATGAATGCTCATCAAGCCGGCGCAGCAGAAAANNCATGGGCATTTACAGTTACGACATCATAATAATCGGAGGCGGCGTGACAGGCAGCAGCCTGGCCTATCATCTTCTCCGAGACGGGCTTGACGGGTCAGTGGCTGTCCTGGAAAAGGATCCCACCTATAAGTATGCCTCGACAGCGCTCAGCGCGGGAGGCGTGCGTCAGCAATTCAGCACCAAAGTCAACATCGACATCTGCCTCTACAGCATTGATGCCATCGAGCGGTTCGATGAGGAATTGGCCGTGGACGGGGAAAAGGCCAACGCCGGG
>DQHV01000281.1:2289-2883 GCA_003524335.1 Candidatus Aminicenantota bacterium
TTTCCTGATATGAACGTGGAGAGTTTGCTCGGCGGCTCCTATGGACCGCGGGCCGGGTACACGGATCCCCACGGGATACTCCAGGGCTATCTTCGCAAGGCCAAATCATTGGGAGCAAACTACATTCACGACGAAGTAACCGAGATCCTGCGGCATGGGGATCGGGTCANNGCTGAGAAATTCGGCTATGTCCCGCCCTTTTTTTTCAGCCCGCATGGGCATTGGTGCCGGCCCGAGACAGGCAATCAATTTATTTCCGGAAAGGACAGAGAGGTCGAACCCGGCTACCGCTTCGAGTGGGATCGGCAGTACTTCGAAGATACAGTGTGGCCGGAACTGGCCCGGTTGGTGCCTTCTTTCGAGCGCCTGAAATTGTCGAGCGGATGGGGAGGGCTCTACGAGGTCAACCGGTTGGATCACAATGCGCTGCTGGGGGCCTATCCGGGTGTCGATGGACTCTACCTGGCTGTTGGCTTCAGCGGACACGGCCTTATGCAGTCGCCGGCTGTAGGCAAAGGAATGTCCGAACTGATCCGGACAGGCCGCTATGAGACGATCGACCTCACGCCCCTTGGTGCAGATCGCATCTTCACG
>DQHV01000399.1:0-1680 GCA_003524335.1 Candidatus Aminicenantota bacterium
CAACGCCGTGATCCGCGCCGTCGCCAAGAAGGCCATCCTGGAGTACAGGATGGAGATTATGGGCGTCGAGGACGGCTACGAGGGCCTCATCCACAACCGCCGCCGCAAGCTCCACTACGACGATGTCTCGGGGATCCTCACGGTCGGCGGGACAATCCTCGGTGCCTCCAAGATTTCGAACCCCTACCGATATGCCGTCAAAATCGGCCGCCGCATCGCCTTCAAGGACGTCTCCAAAAGGGCCATCCGGAACGCCCGGGCGTGGGAGATAGACGCCCTCGTCTGCATCGGAGGGGACGGGACCCTGGGCATCGCCCATCGCCTGATGAAGGACGGCGTCCCGGTCGTGGGGGTCCCCAAAACGATCGACAACGACCTCCGCGGGACCGACGTCACCTTCGGGTTCGACACGGCCGTGGCCATCGCCACCGAGGCCGTCGACCGGCTCCACACCACGGCCCAGTCCCATCATCGCATCATGATCGTCGAGGTCATGGGTCACCGGGCCGGATGGATCGCACTGTATGCGGGTGTCGCCGGCGGAGGCGATATCATCCTGATCCCGGAGATCCCTTATGATATCGACGCCGTGGCGGCCAAGGTCAAAGAGCGCAACAGAAAAGGCCGGCGGTTCAGCCTCGTCGTCGTCGCCGAAGGCGCGAAGCCAATGGGCGGGGATATCGTCGTGAAGAGGATCGTCCAGAAAAGCGCCGACCCGGTGCGGCTGGGCGGAGTCGGGTTCGTCCTCCAGGATCAGCTCGAGAGGGCAACCGGCATGGAGGCGCGCACCGTGGTCCTCGGGCATCTTCAGCGGGGCGGGTCCCCGACGGCCGCCGATCGGGTCCTGGCGACACAGCTGGGCTCGAAGGCGGTCGAATTGATCGTCAACCGGCAGTATGGTCAGATGGCCGCCGTCAAGGACGGCATCATCACATCGGTTTCTCTGGAGGTCGCCGCGGGCGGGCCCAGGACCGTCCCATTGGACCATCCTCTCATCGCCGCGGCCCGTTCGATCGGGATAAGCTTCGGCGATTAACTCGGGGGACGTTCCCCATCTCTAGCGCAGGTTCATTTTCTCGAGCCAGTCATCAAACCGGGGATCGTCGCGCAGGGGATCGAGCTGGGGGTCGAATTTCAGGAACAGCTTCTCGGCATCCCTTTCGGCATAGGACATCGCCAGGAACTCAAAAGCCCGGTCCTTCTCGCCCAGGGCGGCGCTGATCACGGCCGGGAAATAGAAAGGGACGTACTCCTGTTTTGACCGTATCAGAAGAGCATCCAGCTCTTCCCGGGCCCGTTCCGTTTTTTGCTGGGCTGCGTAGGCGCAGGCTCTCCCAAAGGAGGCGCTGACGCTCCCGCCGGGAAGCTCCGCCGCTTTGTCGAATTCCCGGAGGGCCTTTTTTATCGATCCCTTCTGCAGATATGCCAATCCGAGATAATAATATACCCAATTAATGCTGGGATCCGCTTTTTGAATTTCGCGCCACTCCCTGATCGCCTGGTCATATTGACGAGTATAGTAATGAAGAGTGGCCATCGACNNCCCAAGTTGGTCAGGAGAGAACCATAGTATTGATAGGCCGTCGCATAGTTGGGATTCAAGCCGATGGCCCAATTGAAGTCAATCTCCGCGTCCAGCCAGTTCCAGTCGTAATTGTATTTGATAAAAGCCAGCGCGAT
>DQHV01000399.1:1728-4683 GCA_003524335.1 Candidatus Aminicenantota bacterium
GGGTCCTTGGCGATCGCCTCCTGGTAGAGTTCGATCGATCGCTTGAGCCCGGTTTCAGTCCGCTTATCCCATTCAAAGCGGCCCTGGAGGTAAAGGTTATACGCATCAGGATCCTGGGTGTAACGTTTAACCAGCATGTAGTCCTGGCCGGCGACGAGCTCGATGCGCAAGGCGTTGACGACAGCTCTGGATATTTCGTCCTGGACGCTGAAAATGCTCTCGGCCTTGCGGTCAAAGGTCTCCCCCCAAAGGTTGGCCCCGTCATTAGCCCGCGTCAGCTTGACGTTGACCCGGAAGTTGTCCTTTTCCCGCTGGATGCTCCCTTCCAGGATGTTCTCGACACCCAGCTCCTTCCCGATCTCCCGGATGTCCTTGTCCGCGCTCTTGAACCGCATTACCGACTGCCGGGAGATAACCTTGAGTTGGCCGATGCTCGAGAGCTTGGTAATCAGGTCGTCGGTGATCCCGCTCGAGAACGCCTCCTGGTCCTTGAGCTGGCTGAGGTCCTCGAATGGCAGTACGGCGATGGAGCTCGTGTAAGCGGACGGAGAGACCGCAGGCCCTCCCGGTGGACTGGTATCATTTCCCCTCCGGCCGAAGAAAAGATATCCCGCAGCGGCCAGCACGAGGATCCCCGCGGCGATGAGGCCGAGCCGCAGCGGCCGCTTCAGCCCGAAGCGAAGCGTTTTAGTGACCCCTCCGCTGGTCACTCCCGTCGATGGGAGCTGGCGTCCGATCCCTCTCAGGTCGGCCAGGACCTCCTCGGCCGACTGGAATCTTTTCTCCCTGTCTTTCTCCAAACAGCGCAGGATGAGCCGGCTCAGCGCCTCGGGAACCTGGGGATTGGTCTCCCGGGGATCACGCGGCCGTTCCGTCTTGTGCTTCATGGCCACGATGAGCGGCGTCTCCCCCTCGAAGGGCGGACCGCTCGTCAGCATCTCATACAGGATCGCCCCCAGGGCATAGATGTCCGTTCGCTGGTCGGCGTCCTTGCCTTCGAACTGCTCGGGCGCCATGTAATCGGGGGTCCCGATGATCATTCCGGGATCGGTAATCCCCTTAGTCTTCAAGGCCCGGGCGATCCCGAAATCCATGATCCTGGCGCTGCCCTCCCGGTCGATCATGATGTTCTGGGGTTTGAGGTCGCGGTGGACAACGCCGAGCCGGTGCGCCTCGCCCAGCCCTTCGGCGACCTGCTCGGCAAAGGCCACAGCCTTCCGGGCCGGGAGATGACCGATCCTCCGGAGAAGCGTCTTCAGGTCTTCCCCCGAGACATATTCCATGCTGATGTAGGCCGTGTCATCGACCCGGCCGAGGTCGAACATCCGGCAGACGTTGCGGTGGGAGACCCGGCGGGCGAGCTTCAATTCGTTGCGGAACCGCTCGACGACGGCCTCGTCGGCCGCGATCTCGGGATTCAGCACCTTGAGAGCCACGTGCTCCCTGATCTCGGTGTCATAGGCCTTATAAACACGCCCCATGCCCCCTTTGCCGAGCTCTTCGGTGACCTGATATCGCCCGGCGAATGTGCCGCCGACGGTGAGTTCGCGAGGCGAAGCCAGGAACGTAGCCGTCTGGGTCACAGAGGGAGCAGGGGGTCGTTTAATGAGCTGGGTCCCGCAGCGGCTGCAGTAGACGCTGTCACTGGTGTTGTCGTACTCGCAGCGCGGGCATTTCATAGGTCGGATCCTCAAGAACCTGGGCTACTGTGGTCTAAAATAACGGCATCCGGGGAATAAGTCAATCGCGGTCCCCTTCCTCTTGTTCTTCCAATTGCGGTGTTTTTATTATAACGTTCAGGGATCAATCTGCGTATGAAATACCGAAAGCCATGAGGCTCCGCCAAGGCGACGATCCCCATGATCATCCTCGGTCTCATTATCGTCGGGCTGTATACGCCGGGTTATATGCAGCCGCCAAATCTGCTAGAATGGGAGTGAAATGATTGCCCGGAAGGCGCCCTGTTTGTCTCCATTTCTCGTGGGGGTCGCCCTCGTATCGGCCTTGGCTCGGCCGAGCGAATCTCCCCAGAATGAATCCTATGTCGCCTTAGGTCCCTTCTTTCAAGAAAAGCGGGTTACAATCGTGGTTACAGATTCGGGGCTGGGCGGGCTATCGGTGGTTGCCGAAGCGATCCGCAAGATGAAGGAAGCGCGGATTTTCGAGCGGGCGGATTTCGTCTTCTTCAACGCTCTCTTCTCAAATGAGGGCGGCTACAACAGCCTGAAGACTCGTCCGGAAAAAATCATGGTTTTTGATAGTGCCCTGGAAAGCCTGCACAGAAATTTCCATCCCGACCTCATCCTCATCGGCTGCAACACCTTATCGGTGCTCTACAAAGATACCCAGTTCTCAAAGCGAACTAAAATCCCCGTCGTTGGAATCGTAAATACCGGAGTCGAGCTCATCGCCGATGGGATGAGGGATCACGCCGAAGCCTCGGTCATCATCTTCGGAACGCCGACGACCATCTCGGAAGGGACATATCAAGAGGGGCTTATGAAGAAGGGCTTCGCCGCCGAACGCATTCACGCGCAATCCTGCCCCGAGCTCGAGAGCTTCATCGAAAATGATCCTCAAGGCGACGAGGCCGAGATGCTCATCTCCGGCTTCGTGAGCGAAGCCCTCCAGAAGCTCCCTTCTCCCCCTCCCCCGCTCCTGGTCAGTCTCAACTGCACCCATTACGGGTATTCGTTGCCGTTCTGGGAGAGGGCTTTCGCAGAAGCGGGCATCACGCCGCTCCCCATCCTCAACCCAAATTCCCGGATGACGGATATTCTTGCCAACCGGGAATACGTGGGCAGGCACCATAAAACTGAGGTCAGTATCAAGGTCGTCTCCATGGTCGCGATCAGCCGCCAGAAAATCGAATCCCTGGCCCCCTGGCTGGAACGCATTTCCCCGGAGACGGCCGAGGCCCTCCGCCGGCAAGAGCACCGGCCGTCGCTTTTCGAG
>DQHV01000155.1 GCA_003524335.1 Candidatus Aminicenantota bacterium
GGCGCCCTCGAAGGCCGGGCCGGCGGCGGTGGAGGTGGCGATCAGTTCCTCGCCGGCTTTGAGGACGATCTCGCCGTTGGTCCCGAGGTCGAGGAAAAGGAAATGGCCGGACCGGTCGGCCAGCCGCACGGCCAGAAGCCCGGAGGCGATATCCCCGCCGACAAAGCTCTTGATGTTGGGCGCGAAGTAGGCCACTCCGTGCGGATGGATGGACAGGCCGACCTCTCGGGCATTCAGGCCGGGCAGCCGAGAGAACACCGCGTGGAATGGGGCCCTGGCCAAGGTCTCAACCGGCACTCCGAGGAGGAGATGGCTCATGGCGGTATTCCCGGAGACGACGACCTCATAGACAGAGGCGGGAGAGATCCGGTTTCGCAGGAGCAGCCGGCGGGCCATCTGGTTGAGGGTCTCAAGGACGAGCTCCCGGAGCTCGGCTGCATTCTTCGCCTCCGCCAACGCGTAGGTGAGACGGGAGATGACATCGGCTCCGCGTCGGGATTGGCTGTTGAGGGCCGCTTCCATATCCAGCGTCCTTCCGGACTCGACGTCGACGAGTTCCATGACCAAGGTGGTCGTTCCGACGTCGACGGCGAGGCCGAAGTTCTGGCCCAAGGTGTTGCCCGGCTCGATGGCGAGGACCTGCGATTCCCGATGGACGGTCACCGTCACTTTCTGCCCGGCCTCTTTCAGCGTGTGCCCCAGCTCCTTCAAGGTCTCCATCGGGATCTTCAACGACTTTGCCCCAAGACCCGTGAGAATCCGCTCGAACAGGCTGTCGGGAGAAGAGATTTCCGCCTTGGGGAGCTCGAGGTAGTACTTTTTGACCGCCGGGTCGGGGACGACAGCGGAGCGGGGGATCGAGGGGAGGATCGGGACGTTCTCGTGAGTGGAAGAGACAGGAACATTGACCACGAGGTCTCCGTCGACCTCGTACTGGCAGGACAGCCGGTGATCGGCGCTCAGGTCCTTCTGCTCGAGCCAGAACTTCTCCCTCTCTCCCGGGTCGGGCCTCCGGCCGGTGACGATCTCGACGAAGCATTTCCCGCAGAGGCCGCGCTTGTTGCAGTAAAGGTTGAGCGGAACTCCCGCCTGCTGGAGCTTATCGGCCAGGATATCTTTTTTCTCGGCCGCGATCGTCTGGCCGTGGGAGGGGACTCTGATCGTGTATGCCATCGATTCGCCAAAAATCCTTAATAGGTTATAGTTTTCGCGCCGTTTTGGCAAGAAGGTCTTTGACATGATGGACAGCGGTGTGTTAAGTTCGCCACCTGATTATGGCAAGAGGCCGCTGGTACTTACCGGGGATGCTCTATACGGGGATTCTGGAAGTCCCGCTGCGGGGAATCCGGAAAAAAGTCCGAGACCTCGCCCTCAAGAACAACCTTTTTCCGCTGCTCGACCTCTGTTGCGGTCCCGGCACACAAGCGGGGCTGCTGGGGCGGCCGGAAAGTGCCGTGTTGGGGCTGGACATCAACCTGAACATGCTGAAATATGCGGCCTCCCGCCGTCCGGGACTTCCTTTCCTTTGCGCCGATGCCGCCCGGACGCCGTTTCGGCCCGGCACTTTCCGGGGCATTGTCATTTCATTCGCCCTGCACGAAAAGGAGACGGAGTTCCGCGCCAGGCTGCTCGGCGAGGCGAAAAACATTCTTGCTCCAGGCGGCGGGATCGTCCTGGTCGATTTCGAAAGGCCGTGGGACCGGGCGTCCAGGCGAGCCTATCTCTATGTCTCAGCCATCGAACGTCTGGCGGGACGAAGCCATTTCCGGAATGGCCGCGACTTCTTTGAGAGGGGAGGCCTGGGTCCGCTGCTCAAAGAAAACGACCTTCGGGAAGTGGAGCGTCAAGACATCGCCGCCGGAACCTGCGCCGTGGTCCTCGCCGTCCCTAGAAAGACTGGGGACTTGTCCCCGCCTCATGGAATATCTTGACGAGGATAAGTGTCTTCGCGATGGACATGGGGGGGGCGATTTGAGTATATAGAGTATATCCGGTCCANNCCACCAGAGGAGACCTCGATGCACCGGGACTTCGAGATCGAGAAGGGTGAAATCACCCCGACCCTCAAGGCCAAACGGAATATCGTGGAAGAAAAAAACAAAGAACTGATCGATTCCCTTTATCGGGGATAGCAAGGAGCCAACATGGCTTTGACGAACTGCCCGGAGTGCCGGCATGAAGTGAGCGACAGGGCGGCAACGTGTCCGGGGTGTGGTCATCCACTCGTTCCCCAGGGCGTGCCGCGGCCCGCGGGCGGCTATCCCTACTATTGGGGGGGCTATGAATACAAATCGAAAGCGACCATCTTCGGGATGCCGCTTGTGCATATCGCCCAGGGGTTCACTCCCGAGGGGCGATTTCGAGTGGCCAAGGGATTCATCGCCATCGGGAATGTGGCTGTCGGCGTAATCGCCGTGGGGGGCGTTGCCATCGGCATCTATGCCGTGGGAGGACTGTGCCTCGGGCCGCACACCATCTACAACGATCCCAACGTTCTGAAATACCGGGAAAACTTGTTCCAACGCTAGGATCCAGATAGGCGGTAACCGGGCGCGGCGGGAAGAAGAATCATGAAGAAAACCTCTGCGTTTAACTTGATTTTATCCGGAAGCTTCCTTTTATTATGGGACTCTGCCCCTAGCCTGGGCAGGAAACCCGAAATCACTTCTCAAGAAGGGGGACAAATGGAGATCAAAATTTCGAGCCGAGCGTTCCAGGAGGGCGGAATGATCCCGCGGCGGTACGCCTGCGATGGCGAGGATATCTCGCCGCCGCTGGCCTGGACGGGAATCCCGGAGGGGACTAAGACCATCGCCCTGATCGGCGACGACCCGGACGCGCCGATCGGGACATGGGTCCACTGGGTCCTGTTCAACCTGCCGGCCGACGTCAAGGAGCTGGCGGAGGCGGTGCCACCGGACAAAGAGCTTTCGAGCGGTGCGAAACAGGGGAAGAACGACTTCCGCAGGATAGGCTACGGCGGCCCTTGTCCGCCCGGCGGCACTCACAGGTACTTCTTCAAGCTCTACGCGTTGGATTCCGTGCTCGACTTGGCGGCAGGCGTATCCAAGGCGGATCTGCTCAAAGCCATGCAGGGACACGTATTGGCCGAGGGCCAGCTCATGGGAAAGTACAAGAGGTAAGCGGCCACCCCCTGTCATTTTAGCGAATAGATCGCCTCAAAGGTCTTTTCGATGTCTGAGGGGATGTTCATGTCCCGGTCGGCCAAGAACCGGATCATCCTATCCCCGGCGGCGTAGAAACTCACCCGGCTGAACTCCCCCCGGCGCCCTCCGAGGTTTTTTGCCAGCCCCAAGCGCACCCGGATGCGGTTCTCCAGAAAACGGGCCAATCCTTCCTTCCATTCCTGCCAGACCATGTACTCATAATCCTCTTCCGGAAGGATCCGGCGGAGCTCACGGCGGGTTTCCAGGACGGCCGCCTCGTCGCCCGAGTCCAGGCCTTTTAGGAGCCGCCGGTAAATCCGGTCAAAAGCGGGGTCTGTGTAGGGGAAGGGGTGCTGGAGTTCCCACATGAAGTCCTTTTTCTCTATGGCGCGGCGATAGACCAGCAGGCGCTCTTTCAATATCGGCTCGCAGGTTAGGAACTGGTGACAATGGACGAACTCGTGGAAGATCAAAACGTATCCTTCTCGGGAATCAAACACTTCGCCGGTCACCACGCAGGCGGGTTTGTTCCCGAGGGCCTCGAGCGGAAAGGCGGCGCGGATTCCATTGGGGATCGTCATGGGTGCCGGAGTCCGGAGGGCTAGGCCATAGACCTTCCGGGTCTCGTCCGGCTTGAAGATAAGGAGATTTTCCCCCTCGGCGATCGCAACCGGATGGAGGTTCTCCAAAAGCGGATGGATGGACTTGATCCTTTCGCGGAGTTGGAAAACCTCTCGGAGGCATTGAGCATAGGCAGAGGCTGTCCTATCCTGGCCGGGGGATGCTCCGATCGCCGGCTCTGTGATGGAAAAAAGGGCTAACTCAATTATCAGGAACAGGTAGAAACGACTTTTTTTGGGGGCTCTGAAACATGGCCTTTTCATTCTGTCTCTTAAGAACGGTGCTCGTCGAGAAAACGTTCCAGTTCGGATGATGATAACCAACTCAACACAGCGCGACTTGTTTTCCAGCCGTCTTTCATGTCCTTGACATTGAAGGCCGACCGGCCTTTATGAAGGCGCAGACATCGGCCAAAAAAACGCTTTTTCAGGTTCTCTGAATTCAGCGGTTGGCCAGGCGATGGCCGGAGCGGATGAGAACCTCTGCCGCCCGTGAGACGTTGTCCTCTTTGACCAGCAAGTAATCCGTATCGAAGGTAGAGAGCGCAAAAATATTGATCCGCGCTTCGGCCAACGGGTTCGCCAACGAGGCCAGAACACCGGTCAGGGAGAGGTCGAGGGGGCCCTCCACTTTGAAACAGCGCCAGCCGCGGTCGGATCTCACTCCTTCCGGCACGTTCGCCTCAGCACAAACGATCGAGAGCTCATCGCTTGTCCGAGTGATCGAGGTTAAACTGCCGGCGTTCGCCCAATCGGGAATGATCGACTCCGCACCCAGGCGGCAGATCATAAATGTCCCAGGCAAGAGAGACAAGTTGAGGCTCATCCTTTGACTCCTTATTGGGTAATCTATTTTAATTCCAGCAGCCAGCCTTTGCCCGGTTTGACCGGGATCGGGTCATCGGGAGCAAACGTCGCCTCAGGCTGGAAATCGGGGATCTCCTGAGNNTCCTAACGGGACAGTCGGCCGACCAATAGCCGATCATCCGCGCCTCTTCGATCCCGAATTTATCCCAGACCTTCCAGATCCGGGCCGGGTTCTGGCCCGACCAGGGGAGACGGTTGGTCATCCCGTATATCATTCCCCGCCAAGGGTTTCCGCCGTCCTGGAGCATCTCCCCTAAGAGGCCGAAGGGGATCCCCGAAATCTCGACCAGCCAATAGTCCGGCGCCGAGTTATAATCGAAGTACTCGCCGAACCAGAGCCTGTTGAGGAAGGGGAAATGCTCGAGGTAGAGGTTGGCGCTCGAGGCGAACCCGTCCCGCGGGTTGTACTGGTTAGCCGAGTGAAGGTCGATGAGCGCTCCGGGACGGCCCCGGTCCAAGATCTTACGGACCCGCTTCATCGTCGTCCGGTCGAAAGCCACATCGTCGAGATAGAGCCCGTCGATCCCGACATTCTTGACGAGCCAGTTCAAGCCCTCGAGATAATAGTTGTGCCAGCGGGACAAGCCGCTGTTGATAATGGCCGCGTCCTTGAGCTCGGGGACGAACCAGGCGGCGATGTAGTCGGTCCCCAGATGCTCCTGGAGCCACGAATAGCCGCCCCCCGGCCCGGGCGAGAAGATCTCGTGCCCCAGGCTGCGCAGGGCGAAGAGCTCGGGGGTGCGGTTCGAGAGCTCCCGCACGGTATTGTAGATCTTGACCTTGAGGCCGCGCCCGTGGGCGTCGTCGATGTAGGCCTTCATCNNACGGCCGCAGGAACGGATAGTTGATATAGGGATTGATCGCGTTGGCGTGGTGGACGTTGATCGTGTTGGCGCCTGTCTTGGCCACTTCTTCAACCGGATTAAAAGCATGGAAAAAGCGCATCGCGAACTGGGACCTCGGGTCGATCGGCTTGAAGGGCGTCAGCAGCAGGTTGAAATGGAAGTGAAGCACTTCACCCGCCTTTATCCGGCGGGGGCCGCTGTAGGCCGTTACGAGCACGGTGCCGTCGGCCTTCTCCTTAACCGTGCACCCCCCCTTGCCCTCGTTCCACCAGGACGGCGGCAGGTTGAGCGGCTTGGAGAGATAAAAGTTGGTGTTTAGAGGCCGCGAATAGTTCTCGTCACGCCAGCTGACCTGGAGGCCGGCATTGACGTCCCCGATCCAGAGGGCGTCCTGGTTCNNGGTGGACGCAGGCCTCCCTTGAAACCCAAGCCCATCATGTATTTGGCCGCATCTCTAGAAAGAGGGACCTCGAGACGGATATCGTCGACCTCTACAGCAGAACTTACCGCCAGCCCCAGCTTGAACTCGACAAACCCGTCGGATTCCATCAGGGCGCGGCAGGTAAGAGCGAACAGCCCCGCCTGGCTCTGGGCCTCCCAGACGACTGCGCCAGGAGTCTGCTTGACGAATCGAGGCCCGGCCCCAGCCCATTTTAGGGCATGGCCGCCATTCTCGATGACGACGAGCGCGATAGGGGATGCCAGGAGCNNGTCGCAGGCCGGTCAAGTCGGGCGAGAAAAAGCTGGTAATGCCCGCGATAAGGCCGTCCTTACCGATTTCGGCAGATCTTCCGAGGCAGGATACGGTCTTGCCTTTGATGGTGAGCGGGGTATAGGGAGCCACAACCTCATCATCGAAGGCAATCCTCGAGTCGAGCCAGCGGAGGCGGGACATCCGCCAGAGCTCGGAATCACCGGCGTCATCGAGGACTCCTTTTTGAACATCGAGGAGGAGCGCCATCCGGTTCGGCGGTAAGCCTTTGGGCCTGACAGTGACCTCGCCCTGGTACTTGCCGGGCGGGATATCCTTGGGGACCTGGACGCCGCACCAGAGAGGCTGTATTTTGCCCTTGGGTATGGCACAGATCTTTTTGAATTCTGTCCCGTCCCAGTTGACACCGCGGGTGTTGAAGGAGTGAGCGCCGGAAGCGGGAATAAAGGGCCTCGGGCCCGGGGAAGGGGAGGTCGGGGCCAATTTCAAGTCGCTGAATGTGACATCCAGATCCTCGATCGAGGCGCGGCCGGCGAAAACCCCGATCTGAAAGGCATAAAATTCCCCGCGCAACGCCTGTCCCTCGAATTCGCTCCTCGGTCCGCTTTGGATCCAGCGCAGAGGCAAGTCGTTCGCCATCCGGACGGATAAGCGCCGGTCTTCGGGAAAGAGGAGGTAAGAATTGTCCGGATATTTCGCTAGGAGGGCGGCTGTTTCCTCCGCCGTGGCTATGACCTCCATGGGGTAGAAGCTATTCAGTTCGTCGATCGCCTGGATCTCCACAACCTGAGCTTGGGCAAAGTCCCCCTTCTCCTTGGCAGGCGGCTGGAAAGGGGCGAGGCCGAAGTTCAGAAGCCACCTGGAGTCGGCGGAGAAAACCAGCTCCGGATAGACGACGGTCGGGTAATTCGAACGTCCCTTCGTGACGTTGGGTAGATAATAAACATAATAATCGCCTGGGGCAGTCACCGGCTCAAAGACAAAATCGCCGCTTTCGCGGCTGACGGCCACTGGGCAGACATTCTGGATCTCTTTCCCGGTTGCGGCATCGACGAAAACAGCCCCCTTCTTCTCCGGGTTGAGGTCCCGCCGTCGCCACGGGATGTGCGCCCAAACCGCATCGGCGCGGCTCAGGACTCTGATGACAACCCTATGGTTCCCGTAGAGGTCGGCATCCCAAGTCCCCGTGCCGTAGCGCACCTCAGCCAAAGGAAACAGGCCGGCTGATAAGCATAAACCCGAAAACAGCGCTAAAAGCGCCGTCCCCAAAAAATAAACAAAAAACCTCATCTTTGCCTCCGGACTTCTATTTTATCCACAAAACGAGGCGGAATTCGACAAAATAATTAGGAGAAAAACAATGGTCAAAGGGCGAAAGTGGAGATGGTTCGGGCTGGCCGGGCTCTTGCTGGGCGGGATGGCTGTATTGACGTCTTTTTTCATCAAGCAGCGCAAGTTCCGCCAGCGCATCTATTAGCATTGCCTGGAAGAATCCCGAATCAATTAATGGGCAATTTGGGGATGGAGCGCTGACATCGCCAAATTGCCCATCCCTGATAAAAAAGTATAATGGAAGGCGCAATCGAATTTCGAAGAATCGGAGGTCATGCCATGTCCGGCCATAAGTTGGATGCCCATCCCATCAAGCGCCGCCCGGTCGCGACCAGGTTGTCCCTATTCGCCATATGGGGCTTTGTCTTTCTGGCCCGGCTCCCTCTCTCTGGCTATTCGGCCCAGGCTGCGGCCGGCACGACCGAGCTCTGGTATGTCATTCAGATCGCCGGCCAGCCGGTGGGCTATATTCACGAGGCGACGAAGCCTCAAGAGAAGGGTCTAATCACTGATTCGGAGATGCGCATCGTCCTGAACCGTCTGGGCAGCCGGGTCGAGATCGGCTTTCTCTCTGCCTCGGAGGAGACTCCGGAAGGGCTCCTGCGCCGCCTCCGCTACGAGATGACGTTCTCCAACCAGGCGACCAAGTCAGAAGCGGTCGTCCGTGAGGGTGCGATCGAAATCCGGAACGAATCCGGCGGGAAAACATACAGCAGCACGCTGAACTATGCGGGAGAACTGTATGGCCCCGAGGGGATCCGCCGCCTCACGGCCGCCGGGCTCAGAAAAGCCGGGGATAGGGTCACGATTCAAACCTATGTGGCCGAGGCATCCCTCGTTGGAAAGATGATCCGCACCGTTATTTCCCGGGAGGCCGTTAAGATCGGGACCCGGGAGATCGCCGCCCTTAAAGTTGAAGAAATCCTCGAGGGCATGCCGATCAAGAGGACGGGTTGGCTGGACGAGCAGGGAAACCTCCTCAGACAGGAGGAACCGGGCCCATTTGGAATGGTCGAAGTCTGGCGGTCCGAGAAATCCGCGGCGCTCGCCGCCGCGTCGGGAGGAGAGCTCCCCCAGGAGGTCTACCAGAGCTCGATCGTCCGGACCAACATCCGNNAGCGCGGGCCCTGCCGATCGACTATCTGAAGATCAAGCTGATCCACCGCCGCCCGGAGCTGGGCTGGCCGGACCTCGATATCGCAGGCCAGAAAGTCCTCTCCAGGTCGGAGAACGACGTTTTCCTCGAGATCCGCCGCCGCGAGGCGCCGCCGGGAGCGGGCTTTCCCGTCCCCAAGACGGAGATCAACCGCCAATACCTCGAACCCAACGCCTTCATCCAGTCGGACGACGCTGAAATCCTCCGCCTGGCCCGAGAGCTCGTAGGCGCCGAAAGGGATGCCTTTCGGGCTGCGCTCCGCCTCGAACGTTGGGTCGCCGAGAACATGAACTTCGACCTGGGCATCGTTTTCGCTCCCGCCACCGAGATGATCCGCGACCTCCGCGGGACCTGCGTCGGCTATGCCACGCTGCTCGCCACTCTAGCCCGGGCAGCAGGCATTCCGTCCCGCCTCGTCATGGGCTATGTCTATGCGCTCGGCATGTTCGGCGGCCATGCCTGGGCTGAAGTCATGATCGGCGAGAACTGGGTTCCTTTGGACGCGGCTATTGTCAACGCGGGAGCCGCGGACGCGACCCGGATCTCCCTGGCTGCCTCCTCCCTGGCCGATGGGTTGGGAGAAATAAGCCTCGGTGGAATCCAACAGGTCTTCGGCCAGGTCGGGATCGAGATCCTTGCCTATGAAACAGGCAGAAAGGCCCATCCCGTGGCCCCAGGAGCCTGGCCCTTTTCTATAACAGGGGACAGCTATGAAAATCCCTGGCTGAGCATCAGCCTGGCGAAACCAGCCGGTTTCCGGTTCGGCAAGCTCGATGCCGTCTGGCCGGACCGGACAGTCGTCGGGCTCGACGGCCCGGCGGCCGAAACAGCTGTCCTCGAACAGCATGAGATCTATCCCTGGGAAGACCCCGAGACGGCGGTTTGGCAAAAGCTCGAAGGCCTCGTGCCGGAAGGGAAAAAGGGGCGGCTCAAAATCATGGGGAAAGACGCTTTTTCCCTGGATTCCGTGGACG
The DNA here is from genome assembly GCA_003524335.1 of Candidatus Aminicenantota bacterium. Taxonomy (GTDB): domain Bacteria; phylum Acidobacteriota; class Aminicenantia; order Aminicenantales; family UBA8522; genus UBA8522. Next base: position 9,674 of record DQHV01000155.1, read on the forward strand.
GTCAAAGATCGGCGGCCGCCATAGTCCGGGGCCTCGAGGTTTGGATCATAAAGGCTGAAGGGAAGGATGCTCCGCTCGTCCTTCGCCAGATAGCTGAGTCCATCCAGATATCCGGCTTATCCGATTAACCCATATTTTCACGGAAGATCAGGGGCAATTCACTTCAATAGGGACACCTGACCTTTTTTGGCGACACCGCGGCAGGGCGCCGGTCTTTGGCCTCGGGGAGTGTGATGGCATAAAAATTGCTCTGAGATGAGCCGAATGAACAAGTTTGGCCGGATCTAGCCGAGGAGAAATGGAGATGAAAAAATCCAAGCTTGCCCTGGCAGCATCAATTATGATCTTGGCGTTTAGCCAGTCAACTCTGGCCGGCGACCGCTTCCAGGCCTCGTTGAACTTTCTGATGGGCTACCCCCAGAACGATTTTAGGATGAACGTCGATCGGACGTTTTATGGATTATCGGGGGAATTTTTTTACCAGCTGCCCAGGTCTCCCTTCTCGATCGGAATCAGCCTGGAATACCTGAACTACGGGACCAAAAAGCGGATAGAGCCATTCAGCCATGACATCCCGGAAGTTCTGGTCGAGGTCACGACCAGGAACAGTATTTTTTCTTCTGCAGCCGTGCTGCGCCTTTCTCCTGTCGAAGGGTCTTTCCGCCCCTATGTGGAAGCTTTTGTCGGGTTCAATTACCTGTTCACGTATACTTCCGTCTCCGATCCCAGCGATTGGCCCCCGGATATCGCGACCACGACCAATTTTGACGATTGGGCCCTCACCTACGGGGTGGGGGTGGGGGCCGTTATCCGTGTCCTGGAGATCCGCAGCCACCAGGGACGACCCCTGTTCTCGCTGCAAATGGAGGTCGGAGTCCGTTATTCCAAGAGCGGGAGGGCAGAATATCTCACTGAGGGTTCGATCCGCCGGGAACACGGTTCTCTTATGTATGAGCCCTTAATGTCCGCTACAGACCTTGTGAAGACTCATTTCGGAATCGTGTTCCGCTTCTAAAAAAGACGCCTCTGGTGGCCTAGTCGGCTCTTTTCTCCAGAACGAGTTCGATAAGTTTGCCGTCATCATGGACATGGTTCAAGCGATATAAACGGCCGCCGATGGGGATCTTTTG
>DQHV01000104.1 GCA_003524335.1 Candidatus Aminicenantota bacterium
CTGGAGGGAGATAAGAAATACGAACTCATCATGCCGGAATCCTGTGGAAACATATCGCTGCTGCGGGTCGAGTCGGTGCCGGCGCCGGCCGGAGAACAAAAGCCTTTCCAGGCACCGCCCTTCCAGGAAAAACCGGAGGAGCGATATCAAATCTCCAAGGCTAAGATATATCAAGACCTCGCTGACCTGATTAATGAGGTCGACCTGTATTGCTCATTTTCGATATGGGAGGACGAGATTCCCGAGTTGAAGGTGTTCGGAGCGGAACGGGAATACGAAAAAGGCATGTCCAGCGACGGCGACGTCATTTACTTGAACAAAGGAAAAGACGCCGAGGTGGAACCTGGCCAGATCTTCTTGGCTCTCGAGATCAAAGATCATCTTCCGGGCTTTGGGCCTATCGCGTTCAGGAAGGGCCGGGCCCGCGTTCAGTTTATCGCCGACACGACGTCGGTCGCGGTCGTCGAACATTCCTGCGACGGCGTCCGCCGTGGGCACTACCTTGTTCCCCTTGAGGCCAGGGAGGGCATGGCGGGCAAGGACCTGGGATATGATGTGTCTCCAGTGGAAGCTGACGGCGTAAAGGGCAACTTGGTCTATTTACAGGGCAATCTCAGACAGATCGGAAGCGGCCAATGGGCTCTTGTCGACCTCGGGGCAGAGAAAGGCATCCAGGTCGGACAGCAGTTGATTCTGTACCGGAGGCTGCGGGCAGACCTCCCGGTGCAGATCCTGGGCAACTGCCTGGTCATCGACGTCAAGAGCAGAACCTCGACCGTAAAGGTNNCGCGGTAGCGCTTGATCCGGATAAACAGAGTAGAGTTAAAAAATAATAAATTCTTATAATTAGCCGCTATTGCAGTTGGCCGCCACAAAATAACCGAAATTGTCTTGGCGACTTTCCTGTCGTATAATCAACCTGTGCGAAGGAGATCCCGCAAGAAAAGAGCCCAGGTGGCGGAATAGGTATACGCGCGACACTTAAAATGTCGCGGCTGTAAGGCCATGCGGGTTCGAGTCCCGCCCTGGGCATTTTTTTTGTACCGGACGATTCGACTGAACCGGGAGTGATTTCATGGGACTCACCAGACATCCGCTCAAGGATACTTTTCCGATCCCCCGCAAAACCAAAAAATCCCTTAAGAAACAGATGGCCCGCTGGAATCGGCGTCAAGCCAAGAGAAACCCTGAGTTCGCCCTAAGGAAGGCCAAACATAAGGGCTGGTACTGGTGAGGCCTTCCCGGGTATGAGGGGTCGAGATCGGATCTCTCGAAAGCCGGCCCACTGGCTTTGGCCTGGGCAACGGACAAGGGGGTAGCCTCCTCGGAAGCGGGAAAAGGGATGGTTTGCTTTAGGAACGTTCTCTTCGGGGACAGGGAGGCAAGGGTTCGTCGGGGAAGAGGTCCGGCGCTTGCGCTTCCACACATTCATCCGGGTTGCAGCACGTATAGCAGACCCTCTTGAAGGCCTTGTAGCGTATGAGTTCGACCTCGGAGGAAATGAAACCGGACTTTCCGGGTTCTTCTCTCATCAGATCGGTGCTCAGATATTTTTTATTGTCGTCGGGAAAGACCGTGACGACGACGGCCTCCTCTCTCAGGCTGTTCTGGACCTTTACCGCTCCCAAGAAATTGGCGCCGGATGAGATTCCCACGCCCAGGCCCAGTGCAGCCGCCAGTTTTTGGGACATGAGGATGGCATCGCCGTCGTCGACTTTGACAATTCCATCCACGTTCTTTAGCTCAAGGATAGGGGGGATGAATTCATCGGATATTCCCTGGATCCGGTGCTTCCCCACTTTGTGTCCGGTGGACAGGGTCGGCGAATTCGCAGGCTCCAGAGGAAATATCTTGACGGAGGGGTTCCTTTCTTTGAGATAGCGGCCGGTTCCCATAATCGTCCCCCCAGTCCCCACTCCTGCAACCAAGGCATCCGGACGAAGCGAGCGAAAACCCAGCTGCCACCAGATCTCCGGTCCGGTCGTTAGATAATGGGCCTCGACATTGTCCTCGTTGGAGAACTGGCGGGGAAGGAAGGCGCCCTGTGTTTTTTGAGCATGCTCTTCGGCCAAGCGGATACTGCCAAGAAACCCACCTTCATCCCTGCTGACCAGCCTGACGGTCGCTCCCAGGCTTCGGATGAGGCTCTTCCGTTCCTCGCTCATCCAGTCGGGCATGAAAATCGTGACCGGATGTCCGAGGGCGCGACCGATCGCGGCAAAAGATATGCCCGTGTTCCCGCTTGTGGCTTCGACAATCAAACCGCCCGGCTCCAGGAGCCCTCGTTCGTAGCCTCGCTGCAGGATGTGGAAGGCCATCCTGTCTTTGATGCTTCCGGTCATATTCAGGTTTTCCGCCTTGGCATAGAGGGTCCGCGGTTCGCCTTCGAAGGTGAATTCGATCGCCAAAAGAGGGGTGTTGCCGATCAGACTGGCAAGGTTGCGGACTTGCCGAAAAATAGAATCTTTCATGGAAATTATTATCTCTGCGTATTCTTTTCCGGCCTCGCGTCGTAATTATAGCAAAATGAAGAAAATGGGCAATCCTCCGTGTGAATTCGCCCTGAATTAGAAACTCTGATATCTCGGAATATCAAAAAGTCCAATAAAAGGCTTGACATACTGTATATCATCTATTATACTGTATTACACATAATACATGTGGCACACAGTATGCCATCTAAGAGCATAAGGAGACAGAGCCATGGATCCTGAAACCAGCCATTTCGAAACCGAGATGAACCGGGGATTTCTCCAGATCCTGGTCCTGGCCATGCTCGAGAAGGACATGTACGGATACTCGATGGTCCGGACCATTCGGGAGCTGGGGTATGAGGTCGAGGAAAACACCCTCTATCCCCTTCTCCGGAGGCTTGAGAAAAACAGCTGGGTCAAGAGCAAGTGGGATGTCAGCGAGGACCGGCCCCGCAAATTCTACGGCATCACCGACGCCGGCCGCAGCCTCCGGACCGAGCTTCTCGACATCTGGAAAAAACAAGACAAAATCCTGAAAAAAATCATGGAGGAGACACGCCATGTTTGAAAAACTGGAAGCCTATCTCGAAGAAATCAGCCATTTCCTTTCCGGCCGCGAGGAACGGGAGGAAATCCTCTCCGAGATCCGAAGCCATATCCTCGAAAAAGCCGAACAGGAATTCGGCGAAGCCACGGAAGCGACGCTCGCCAAGGTCATCGCCGCCTACGGCCCGGCCCGCCGTGTGGCCGAAAAATACCTGGACGGCCGCCCGATCATCGCCCCGGCCTTCAAGCGGTACCTCTTTCGCTATACGGCGCTCCTCTTCGCCTTCCACTTTGTCCTCACCGTCGCGGCCGTCGTCTTCAAGAAGAGCTTCCTCATGTTTCCCATCGTTTATGTGCCGTCTATGGGCCCCTTCGAAGCCCTGTTCTACCTGCCGATGGCGTTCCTGTTCGACCTCGGGGTTGTCACCCTGGTCCTCTACCTCATCACCCAGAGCAAGAGGGAGGTCAAGCTGCCCTGGCCGAGGTTGAGCGTCGACCTCGACGAGGTGAAGACGTCGGGCCGAACGATTGGACGGATCATAGGGCTCGTCGCGATGACGGCGCTGACCGGCACTGCCCTCCACTTCTACATCCGGTATCAGACAATTTTCTTTGTCAACCTCGACTTCGCGCGCCACCGGCCCATCTTCACTCCCGAGGCCGGCCAATGGTATTCCCTCGTCCTTATCGGGCTCTGGGCCCTCAGCGCGATCAGCCTGGCCGCGAAGCTCGTGACGTCTTCTCCCTGGGTTGATGCCGTCGAGAAAGCCCTCTCTCTAGTCCTCCTCGGACTCGCCTTCCGCCAGCCCTTCGACACGGCCCTCCCGGTCCACCTGCCCGATACGCTCGTCCGCGTCATCAAGCTCAGCCTGATCATCACCCTGCTCATCATTTGCGTTTTCGTCGCCATCGACTTGATCAAGGCGCTGGTTCGCATCGGCCGGAGACGCCTGGCGAAATANNTCTTTGATAATTGTCCGATACCGAGATATTATTAGTCACTTTGGAGGTTCCCTTGAAAAAACATACGGTCACCAGGTTTATCTTCGCTGTCATTCTGTGGATTTCCCAAATCGTCCTCTCCGCCTTGGCACAGCAACCCCAGAGCCTCACGAACCCTGAAAAGGGCGACGCTCGTCGGAGAGCCGACGATTCGCTAAATCCACCTAAATTCTGCAATCCCATCCCCCATCCGGTCAGCCTCTTATCTGACCTTTCTTGGGAGGAATGCCCGCTTGCGATATTGAACTTTCAATGAATCTTCATTAATATCCTTTTAAAGATGAGAATGGCTTTCTCGTCCATCAAAAAAGAAAAGGAGGAGATGACATGAATATCATTCCAAGACCCAAGCGGCGCAGCGCCTGTCTGTGGATCTTCGCAATCTGGCTATTGACGCTGGCTGCTCAACCGGGCCTTCTGGCCCAGGACAAGGAGATCGCCAAGAAGCTGCAGGGTTTCGACGCTTATATGACTAAAATCCTCAAGGACTGGAATGCGCCCGGCGTCGGCGTAGGAATCGTGGCGGGGGACAAACTCGTCTTTGCCAAAGGATACGGCTATCGGGACTACGAGAAAAAGCTGCCCTTCACACCCACGACATTGGGCCAGATCGCTTCCAACACGAAACTCTTTACGGCGGTGGCCGCAGGAATCTTAGTGAATGACGGGAAACTGACTTGGGACAAGCCCGCCCGCGATTCGGTTCCGACTATTCAATTCTATAACGATCAGCTGAACAACACGGTCACTCTTCGGGATATGCTCGCCCATCGCACAGGTATCACTCGACACGACACGATCTGGTTCAAGTCGGACTTCACCCGCTTGGAGCTCTTTGAGCGGATCAAATTTCTGGAGCCCCGGGAGCCGCTCCGGCAGACCTTTCTCTACAACAATTTGATGTATGCCGCCGCGGGATATCTCATCGAGCTGCAATCCGGCAAGACTTGGGAAGAGTTTGTCCGGGAGAAGATTTTCGCCCCCCTCAACATGACCGGCACCGTTTACTCCATCGCGGACATGCTCAAGCAGCCTGACTATGGAGTGCCTTACACTGAGAAGCGGGACAACTTCGAACTCTACAAGATTCCATACTACGAGGATATAGCGGGCGTCGCCCCCTGCGGGGCCATCATTTCCAACATCCAAGACATGTCCCACTGGCTCATCGCCCTGATGAACGACGGGAAATATGTGGGCCAACAGATCGTCCCAACGGATGTGCTCAAAGCGACGCTGGAGCCGGCCATAGCGCTCCCCAATACGATGGCGGAGACGCGTGGCTACTGGGAACTCCTGAATTCCGCCTATGGAATGGGCCGCGAGACGACCTCCTATCGGGGCCACCTCCTCACCTTCCACGGAGGAGACCTGCCCGGATTCCACTCCCAGGTTTCTTTCCTGCCCCGCGAGCGAATCGGAGTGATCGTCTTCGTGATTGGAAACCACTGTGCGAGCCTTTATAACACGATTAGCTATAACCTTTACGAGCGCCTGCTTGGCTTGGACCAGACTCCCTGGAGCGAGCGCTTGCTGGAGCTGAGGTTAAAAGGAAAGAAGGCAGGAACGGAGGCCCGGGCTAAGGCCGGAGCGGAACGCATCCCGGATTCCAAGCCTTCCCATTCTCTCTCCGATTATGTGGGAGAGTATGAGCATCCTGCTTACGGGATTCTGAAGATCGGGCAGAAGGACAGACAGCTTCAGTTCGACTTCCATAAAATTCAGTTCCCGCTGACCCATTTCCACTTCGATCGTTTCGACACACCCGATGATGAGCTCTACGGAAAATGGTCGGTGAATTTCCAGACAAATCCCCAGGGTGACATCGACAAAGCCGTCATGTCCCTGGACGAAGCAGAGGCTCTCTTCACGCGCAAGCCCGAAGCTCTCGAACCCGAGTTGCTCAAGCAACTGGCAGGGACTTACGAGACCCCGACCGGTACCAAGTTCCAGGTTACCATGAAGGAGGACAACGTCCTTTATCTGGTGTATCCGGGTGAGCCTGAGGAAAACCTGATTCACTACAAGGGGCTCAAGTTCCGGCTCAAGGAGTTTTCCGACATGGTCTTCGAGTTCGTCATCGAAAACGGAGAGGTCAAAGCCCTTAAGCAGAGGGATCCCTCCGGGGAATACGTCTCCACGCGAAAATAACTGAGGCCCCCCGAGATAAAAAAGCAAGGGGGGCAGATGGCCCTCATCATGTCGGGGGTCCAGCCTGCTCACAGCCGCCTGGCCAAAGCGCCGGGCCGTTGATCATCACGGCCTCTCTGGCCGCTTCAGCGGAATCCCTCAATCCCTTTCGATGCCGCAGGAATCGATGAGCTCGGTGAGCTGCTTTTCTTTCAACCCCGCCAGGTGCTTTCCATCAAGCCGTTTATGGACCTCTCCGGACTTAAAAAAGATCACCGTCGGGTAAACCTGGATGCCGTGCTCGTCGAACAGGCCTTCGTTGCCGTCCAGAGTCATCCGGACGAAGTGCTGCTCGCGGCCCGCGGCATGTTTCTCATAGATCGGCAGAAATCCTATAGAAAACGGGCACCAGGAAGCATAAAAAAGGACAAAAACTCCGTCCCTTGATTTCAGAAGGTCGGCCAGCTCACGGCGCTCTTGGATGATTCGACTCATGGAGGCCATTATATAGGAGCGGGGCCGCAGGGCCAAGAGAGACTGATGCGACTGGTCGACCGCCGGAAAAAGGAAATTCCTCAAGGAAACCGGTTTTCAGACCCTTTCACGGCCAATTTTTTCAGCAGCTTTTTCATGGTGTTTCTCGCTGTCGCAATCAGGGCACCGACTCTTCCCGGCGAGATATCATAGATCCGCGCGATCTCGTTCCTGGAAAGGTCCAGATAATAATGAAGGTACAGTATGTCGGCATGTCTCGGCTTCAGGTTCTTGAGCAATTCTGCGACCAGTTTGACCCGCTCCTGCTTCTCCACCTGGAGAGAGGGATCAAGGCCCTGTCCGGGTTCGGGAATTTGCTCGAGGGATCTCTTTTTCTGCCGGATGTAGTCGACGATTTTATGGGTAGTAATGGAATAGATGAATGTTCCCAAAGCGCTCTCTCCCCGGAACGTGCCCTTTCGGATGGCTTCGATGACGCCCACGAGAATCTCACTCCCGACATCTTCCCAATCGGGTGTGGAGCGGCCGATGGAGTTTTTCACCCGGTAGCTGATCTGAGGCCAGTACTTGAGGAGAATTTCTTCAGGACTAGGCCCTTTCCCTTCTGGCAAAAGGGATTTCCCTTTGATTATGGCAGCGAGGACCCTTGATTTACTCAAGCTCAGACCTTTTCGCGAGTCACCCTAAAGCTTAATAGAGATTTTTGAATAGGAGAATAGCCCTTTGGAAGGATTTGTGGGGTGGTTTTTCAGCTCGTCTGTAACCCTCTCATATATTCATGACCCTGTTAACGAATTCCTCGAGAACCCCAGGCTCAAGATTCGAGAGACACAGAGAATCCGGCCCGGACGAGGTCTCGGACATAAGCTTGAACCGCGTCGACAAAGACTTCGCGGCGGAATCGTTTTCCCCTCTCCAAAGCCTGTTGCCCCATCTCCCCCAGAAAACCGGGTCGGCCTATCAGGTCCAGGGTTTTCTCGGCCAGCTCCTTTTCCGTCGAAAAAAGAAACCCGGAAACCGTGTCCTCCACGATTTCCATCTGACCGCCGCCCCTGAAGGCGATGGGCACACAGCCGTTTTGCATGGCCTCGGCCACCGTCATCCCGAAATGCTCGACCTTGGCCGGATCCGTTTGGCCAAGTCCGCAAAAATGCCAAAAGATCTTCGCTTTCTGATAAAGGCTTTTGAGATCGGACGCCGGGAGATTGGTCCTCAGTTCAATAGCGGACGAAGGATTTCGGCTCAAGTGGCCATTGATTTTTTCCAGGTAGGGATTGTCCCTGATGCTCCCGCCGACCACAGCCAATCTCCAGCCCTTCAGCTTCTCCGGCTGGTCTCTCGAAATGTGCTGGAAAACCTCGATCATCTTCAGCTGTTGTTTGTTGCCCCCGGGATCAAAACGAGAAACGGAGAGGATGATATTTTCTTTCTCCTGAGGGACGAACGGCGCTTCCATATCGACGGGAGGGTAAAGGTGTTGATGAGGGTTCAGGTCCCATTTCTGCCGGATCCAGCGGGCCGTATAAAGGCTGTTGGCGACAATTTGACTATACTTTTTGACATAAAAAAAACGGGATTTTCCCCTTTCGGGAAAATGGGTGATGAAGATCGAGACGTTGGCCAGCGGATAAACCATCTCCAGCATGCAGTTGTTGATAAAGAGATCATAATGGCCGCTCTCCAAGCTGATCAAATGGAAGGGGTTCTCTTGGCTGGTGTCGACTTCCCCCGCGTCGATGAGTTCACGAAGGCGGTCCTTTTTTTCAAAATAAGGGATGGGGATGACCTTCACGCGGCACCGCGAAAGGTCAAGACCGTACCAGTTTTCAAGCTGGGAGCGCGCGACCGGCCTGTTGGCGATCAGGGTGATGTCAAAATCATCCTGGAGGGCACTGGCGATGGTGCAGCCGTATTTTTGGGCTCCTCCGATATAATGCGCGGCGTTATCGTAGAGTCCGATCGTGGGTTTGCGGTGATGGAGGGCCACTTCAAGGGAAGCGACCAGGTTCCAGGCTGATTGCAATCCCCTCTCGGCTGCAACCGTCTGGACAAGACGCGGCAGGAAACGAAGGACGCGCGATGACGGGTGGGTCTGTATCACCGTCAAGGCCAGTGAATTCAAAACCTCCTGAGGGATAGCCTTGTTCCGGGCCAGTGACCGTCTCAAAAGACGCAGGAAATGGCGCGGGGATTTTTCTGCCGCTCTCCGCCACGGAGCATAATCCTTCACCGCCATCATGCTCTCAAACTCTCTCTTCCTTATTGGGAGACGCGGGGTGTGTCAGGGCTTCCAGAGCGCCGATTCGCCCGTTCATTTTTTCCAGGCGCAGGAGCATCGCCAGGAGAATTTGGATGAGCTCCCCGTCGAACTCCTTCTGCCTTCTTAAAATCAGCTCCGCATACCACCGGGTTAAGGCGCGTAAGGCTTTTTTTGCGGCGACGATGATCCCGCCCACATATTCTCGATGGGAAGTGATGGGGGTGGGAGCGAGGCAGTCTTTATTCCGTTCGAGGAAAGAGAAGGACTCCCAGGTCATTTTTTCCAGGTCCTTCTCGCCGAGCCCCCAGAGATCAACCTTAATCCTCCCTCCGATCAGTTCTTCAATCGCCTGGATGTTCTCTTTTTCCTCAGATAGGGTCTTCTTTAACCGCTGAATTTCCCGGCCTATTTCTTCCGTGTCTTTCATGGGAATCCTCTCCGTTATTTTCCCGAACGATTTTATGGGGAAGAGCGGGAATGGGCTTGGATGAAGGCGGCATATTCCCGCGCGCATTTATCCAAATGGCATTCTTTTTGAACAAATTCGGCGGCCTCCCTTCCGATCGACTGACGAAAGTCCCGGTCTTCGATGAGGGCCGCCAAAACACGTCTGACCATAGCTCGTTCGTCAATATCCGGATCTATCTTCAGGACAGAATAGTCCGGAAATTCCATGTAGGACCCACAATTCGTGACTAATGTTGCCTTTCCGTATGTCATCTGCCTTAGAAGAGAGGCTGAACTCTCGCCCATTGTCGGGTAGCGGAGGTTGATACAAAGGTCGGAGGCGGCGATCAAACTGTCCATCTTTTCGGGGGAGAGATAGCCCTGAACCTGGATACGCGACCGGGCATCCTCGAGGCCGTTTTTCAAGAGCCCTCCCCTGTCTTCTCCGGCAATCATATAGACGACTCGAGGATCATTCAATTCCTCGATAGCCGAGACAATCAGGTCATATCTCTTGTTCTTGTTCACGAATCCGCAGGACGAAATGAGAATGTGCTCGTTCCCGACACCCCATTCGCTCCTCGCGACCTCCCGGACAAAGCTTCTGAGATGGGGCGCATATTGGTTGATTTTCCCGACCGGCTTCGTCGCCTTCTCCTGAATCCGCTTTTTGACAAAGTCAGAATGGACGATGACGGCCGTGGCCAGCTCGAGGATCTCCTCGTTGAGCGGAAACTCCAGAGCCTCCTCGGTTTCCCAAACCGGAATTGTGATTCGCTCGGCGACGGTTTGGGCGATCTGCCGGCCTTTTTCCCCATAGTATTTGGCCTCCAGGCCCTCGTACTCCCCATAGTGTCCTTCGACTTCGTACCGCCTGGCGTAGAATCCCTGAAGTACGAAGTCGTGAAGGACCACTATGCCGGGAAACTTTTTCAACGCATCATAGACGAAATGGTGGGCCGGATAGTAATTCCCCATGTGATAGACAATCGCCTCATAGTTCGAGGGCTCGAAGGAGGCCGGATCAAACGGAAACAGCTGGAAATCCGAACGGAGAAGCGGGTTCGTTGGCCCATATCGCGGGTCAAAATAGAGGTCGATCTCAAAGTGCTTTTGAAGCGAGGGGAGCATCAATTCTGTGTAGTCTGATATTCCCGATCGGATGGGATGGAGGGGACTGAATACGGCAATCTTCATCGGGTTCATCCGTTTAGCAGCGTCTCAATGGCGAAATCCCAACTGATGTCTTTGACCTTCTCATATCCCGCTTTCCCGAATTCCCGGCTTTTTGGGGTGTCGAAAAAAAGCTCCTCGGATTTCCGGGCGAGCTCCTTGACATCCAATGAATGGACGACCATTCCGTTCCGGCCGTCTTCGACGAATTCCAAGGGGCCTCCGGAGTCAAAACTCGTCAGGACGGGCTTCTGGGACAGGAAGGCCTCCAGAGAGATGTAACCATAATCCTCGTCGAGGGGAGCGAAAAAGACAAAGGCGCAGTGGGCATACAGATCAAGGAGTTGGTCATCTGAAACGTATCCTAAAAATTCTATCCGATCGGCTACCCCTTCCTGCCGGGCCAGCTCCATCAGGGCCTCGGCTTCGGGCCCCGTCCCGGCGATTTTGCACTGCAGATGCCGGTCCGCATGGGCCAAACACTTGACCAGGAGGTCCACTCTTTTCAAACGGTCCAAACGGCCAA
>DQHV01000054.1:0-5693 GCA_003524335.1 Candidatus Aminicenantota bacterium
TACAGAACGAAAGAGACCGAATAGGCCATCTCTTCCCCCGATTTTCGCGCCTTGACGAGGTCCACGGAGGCCCGAAAAACCTGGTAGCCCGGCCTTTCCAGCACGAAGTCAGAGATTCTGATTTCAATCGGGAGGAGAAAGGCGGTCTGGCCTTTCCGGTTGGTGGTGTATTCCTTCTTGAAGTCGCGTTTGTCGGGGCTTGTAACCGTCACTAGGACGTTGGAGAGGGGCTGGCCCGAGGAGTCTTTGACGTCCAGGGTGACGCGTCTGGCCGTTAGCTGGGAAAAGAGAGATACCCATCCCAACCCCAGAAGCGCGAATCCAGCCCAAGCCGCGACCTTGCTCATTCTCCTCAATCCTCCCCTTTGAATATTGCCCCGTCTCATTTTCTTTCCAGCTCTTCGACTTTCTTCTTGATGTCCTCCTGGCGGGGCTCAATCTCCAGGGACTTCTTCCATGCGGCCAGGGCTTCTTTCCGGTTTCCCGTTTGATAAAGACTCGACGCCAGCATGTTCAGGACTTCCAGGTTTGTCCCGAACTGGGCCAAGTACTTTTTAAAAAAATAGACCGCTTTTCCTGGGTCATTCCCCAGAAAGGCCGACTTCCCCAAGAGAAAAAAGACTCCCGCATCCTCCTTCGCTCTTTCCAGGAATCGAACCAGGATCTCCTGAACCCGCGAGAACTCCTGGAGCGCCAAGCAGGCTTCCGCCAGCCCGAGAGCGAACTCCAAGGATTCGGGCCGCCGGGCGTAGGATTTTTCCAGGNNTTTTTCCAGAAGCAGCCTGGCCTTGGCGAACTGCTCCTGGCTCAGGTACTCAACCCCCAGGACATAAAAATGGTGCGGATCGTCCAGCGAGGGGAGTTTATCCGAGATGCTCCAGAGCGGGGGCAGTGCCTTGACGTGGCTCAGGCTGAAATCCTCTTTTAAGGAGCTGACCTCTCGCCGGCCTCCGTCCAGGAGCGAGACAATCAGGCTGTAAACGCCGGGAGTCAAGCTCTGAGCCGGCAGCTCTTCGAAGAATAAGCCCGAAGAATCGTATTCGGCCAGGCGCTTTTCCTTCGAATGCACCAGCCTCTCCTCTTGAAAAACGTCGATCCGTATCCAGCCGTCTGCCCCCATATTTGAAGACAGGCCTTCCCCCTTCCAGCAGGCGAACAGCCTTTCTTCTAAGCCGAACACCATGCCCGGCGAGGGAGATACCAGGGCGCGACCCATCCGGAAAGGAAGCCATGATGAATCGGAACCGACATCTTTTTGGATGCGTGTGGCCAGAATCAGGCTGCTCAGCCTGGGACTTGTCGCGGTTTCCAGGACGCTGACCTCACTCTCGGCCGAAGTGAACTCCCCGGAGACAGGATTCTTGATAAGCACATCGAATTTGAACGTTCCGGGGATGAGGGGAAAGGCGTCCTGGTAGGAGAACCTTTTAGTTCTCATCTCCCGGACTTCGTCTGGGGTCGGATTAAAAGAGAACTTTTTCTGGAACTGATGGACGGTCCTGCCCTGGAAATCGGAGACCCGTCCGTAGATTTCGAGCCGAATGGAATAATCCCCGGAGGCCGACCCAACCGAGAGCCTCTGGGGCGTGACGGCGTAGTGGACAAAGGGGGTCGATCCCTCTTCCCCAATCACCTTCAGGAGGAGGTCGCTTGGGATGTAGTTGACTGAGTGATCGACTTCGATAAGAGACTTGTATTTCAGCAGTTTATCGACATAGATATCGTCGATTCTTTTTTGAGCAAGAACGGAGATTTTGTTCAGGATGACCTCTGAAGAGAGAGGCGCTTGCGGGGAGAACGTCGAGGTGGCGCCGGGAATAAGAGACCGAGACACGCCGGCCAGCTCGGGGTCGATTCTCGCTAGGGTCATGAGCGCCTGGTCGGGATGACCGTCGAAAGACTCGAGGAGTTTTCTCGGGCCGTGCCGGATTGGGCTGTAAAGGATGTAATCACCCATCCCCTCTTCCTGGAAAAAGACAACGTAGAAGCTGGGCGGGAGGCCGTATCCAAAATCTCCCTGGTAGAACCAGACCTCGACGGGCACGAGATGGAGGGTTTCGTCGCCGTATGATGTGACGTTCACGGGTTTTCCCAGGATGATATGGATTCGTCCGCGGTCCGTTTTCCATCCGGGCCGAGATGTTCCCTTTCCGAAATTCGCGTTGGCATAGCGGATGCGGCGGTAATGTTCTTCCCGAAATTCATTCTCCGGCGTTTCCGGAACCGAATCCCTCTGTTTCCAAAAGGCCTCGATAAACAAATCTCTTTCCCGGTCGGTTTCGAGCCGCCTAAAGGCCGACTTTTCCTTCTCCGTCGCGATATATACGACCTCTTCGGCCAACCAGGAGGCCTGCTTGGGGGACACAACTGGATTTTGCGGCCGGGCGCTTGTGGCGATAAGAAGCAACAGGCCGCCCATCATCTGAAGAAGCCTTCTTCGGCCCGCTCTCCGTCTCATCAGAGGTCTCCTGGACCGCCATATTTTACTTTTCCGTCCGGCAGGAGTCAACTGAACTTTACAATTTGTAATACTGCCGGCTACTTTCAGGAGATTCTGCGGGAAGGTCCGGCGCACTGACCAATGGGCTTATCATGAAATACCTGCCGGAAAACTCTTGCCTTGCGATAACAAATAGTTATAATTGGCGGAAGACCCTAGTTTGTTTCCGGCGGAGCCGCCGGAGAGACGGATGGATAAGACCGGAATGAACCTGGCGCCCCGAAAAACTCTTGCCAAGTCCATGTCCTATGGCGATTATATCGCCCTGGGACTCGGCACAATAATCGGCGTGGGGTGGGTAGTCCTGGCTGGAGATTGGCTGGTCCGGGGCGGGCCTCTAGGCGCGATCCTGGGCTTTCTCATCGGAGGCCTGATCCTAGGCGCAGTGGGTCTCTGCTATGCGGAGCTCGCACCCGCCCTCCCCGTGGCCGGAGGAGCAGTGGCCTTCGGCTACAAAGCCTTTGGGACTGGAACCTCATTCCTGACCGGCTGGTTCTTGTCTTTCGCCTACATCACGGTCTGCCCCTTCGAGGCGGTCGCGATCGGCTGGATCATTGAAAATCTAATCCCTTCACTCCGATCCCAGGCCCTCTATTCCATCGGGAATTACGAGGTCAGTATCGTCTCCATCATCGCCGGAGTCGTCTCTATTTTATTCATTGCAGCGCTCAACTACCGGGGGATCCGGAGCACGGCGAGATTTCAGACTTTTTCCACGGTCCTGATGATCGTCTGCGCCGCGATATTTGCGCTCGTGGCCATCGTCAAGGGCTCTTTCTCCAACTTACGGCCTCTCTTTGCCGGAGATGGCTCTATCGCCGCGAGCGTTGGCTCGACCCTGGCCGTCTTGGGGATTGTGCCGTTCTTCATGTCAGGGTTTGACACCATCGCCCAAGGCTCCGAGGAGTCCGGGAACCAAATCAACCCTCGAAACATCGGCCGAGCCGTTCTCCTGTCGATCGCCGCCGGTGCGCTTTTCTATGCCATCGTCATCCTGGCTCTTTCTGTTTGTCTGCCCTGGAAAGAGAGCGTCCACCTGGACATGCCGACGGCCAGCGTCCTCAAGGTCGCCTTCGGCTATGGGTGGGCTCAGAAGATCGTTTTATTCACGGCCTTCTTGGGTCTCGTGACCTCCTTTAACGGCTGCTTCTTGGCCGGTTGCCGGGTCGTTTTTGCCATGGGACGAGGGGGCCTTCTGCCCAGGGCGTTAGGGGATGTCCAGGGCAAGTACAAGACTCCGTACAAGGCCATCTTCTTCGTCAGCCTGATCACGCTCATCGGGCCGTTTCTCGGGAGGACGAGCCTTAATCCGATTGTCAACGTCGGTTCCCTGGCCTATGTTTGCGGCTGGTTCATGACCTGCCTCTCCGCCGTCCGGCTGAGGCGGCTCGCTCCTCAGCTCAACCGCCCTTTTCGGGTCAAAAGAAAAATCTTCCTCTACCTGGGCACCCTCGTCTCGGGAGCCTTGATCTTGCTCATGATTGTTCCCGGGTCATCCGCCCAACTCGCCTGGCCCCTGGAATATGCGATTCTCGCCACCTGGATGCTCCTCGGCTTTATAGGGTACCGTTGGCGGAGAGCTTCGAAGGATATGGACGATAAAGAAAGAGCCTACCAGATTCTGGGTGAATACCGCTAGACTGGGTCGGCCTGGATTTAGGACTTCTCCGGGGGAGAACTTTTTGAAAGAATTTACGTTTATAGCATTGAATACCGGCGATCTTTTCTGTTGAGAGGAAAGTCATGAGAAAAGCCTCGATCTGGACTGCAGCAGCCGCCCTATTTCTCATCCTAACGGCTCAAGCCGGACAGGAAGCGAAGACGGAACAGCCGGCACCGCGCCACCGGGTTCTCAACCTCTCGTTGTATTATCCTGTGAGCTTGAACCGGTCGAAACTCGATACGGCCAACATCAGCCTGAGCCTCCTCTACGGCCACCTGGGCAGCGTGCGTGGCCTCGACCTCAGCTTGGGTGCCGCGGCCCTCGAGGGATCGCTCGAGGGCGTTCAACTGGCCGGCCTGATCGCCGCGGCCGGCGAGTCCATGAAAGGCGGACAGGCGGCCGGGTTGATCTGTGTCGTCGGAGACCGGGGCGAGGGCATCCAATGGGCGGGACTTGGCAGCGTTGCGGGAGAGGAGTTCGCAGGGCTGCAGATCGCCGGACTATTCGCTGTCGCCGGCGAGCGCTTAAAGGGAGCCCAGGTCTCCGGGCTTTTCAGTGTCGCCGGTCAGGCCGCCAAGGGCTTTCAGGTCTCCGGCCTGTTCAGCGTGGCGGGAGAGGACCTGGACGGATTCCAGGTGTCCGGACTCTTCAACGTGGCCGGAGAAAACAGCCGGGCACTCCAGGTTGCGGGTTTGATGAACGTCACCGGAGAGACCTGCCGGGGTCTGCAGGTGGGGCTTTTCAATGTGGCCGGGCGCCTGACGGGTGTCCAGATCGGGCTGGTCAATGCGGCCGATGAGATCGAGGGAATCCCAATCGGGCTGGTCAACCTGACCCGCAAGGAGGACCGCCGTGTCCAGATGGCCGCCTGGGCGGGCAGCGTTTCCCTGTTTAATGCGGGGGTTAAGATTTGGGCTAAGAGGTTCTATTCTATCCTGTATGTCGGCGGCATCAACCTTCCCCAGAGTATCCGGGAGTGTCTCGGCTATGGCTTCCAGTATGGCTACGCCTTTCCCCTTCGCCCGTCCGGCGGAAGCGGCGCCAGGAAGAGGATCGACGTCGACGCGGGTTATCTCTATCTCGACAACAGCAGCTTGTTCCGTCATCTCGAAGGAACTCCGGACCGTCATGTCTACTCGGCCAGGGGAGCCCTAGCCATCGAGCTGTCGCCGCGGGTTTCTCTGGTCGCGGGCGTCGGCCTTGGGTATAGGGTCAACTATGGCACGAGCTTCTCCGGCGGCTCCCTCTTTCCGCTCGTTTTCGCGGGCGTCGAATTGTTCTAATTTCCTCCTTTGACCAGTCCCGGGAATGCCGCTCCTCGGTCATTGACTCCGGTTCTCAGGAGTGATAATAAAATCCTGATGCGATCCAAACCTGAAAAAAGATTGATCAAGGATGGGCCGAACGACGGCGCGCTGACACGCCGGGATTTCATCAAGCTGGGTCTGACCGGGGCCGCGCTTTCCTGCATAAACAGCGGGTGCGAAAATAAGACCTCGACGGATCCGCCTGACCGGACTGAGCAGGTTT
>DQHV01000054.1:5704-6353 GCA_003524335.1 Candidatus Aminicenantota bacterium
ACTATTGACCGTTGTCAATGAAGACGGGCAGCCCTATCCGGGCCCAAAAAGACTCCTCTGGGTAGGGGCTCAGAATGGCCGTTGTTATACCGAAAACGGTTCTTTCGTCGTACAGAAAGGCGTGGTCTATGGGAGCGCACGGATCGTGCCCGCGGGCGGAAGCGGCTGGGTCCTGAGGCTAACCAGCAGCCTGCCCGGTCTGATGGGCTGTTTCCTTGCCCATCCGCGGGATATTGCGTTTGCCGATATGAAGACATTGAGTGCCGATGTGATGGTGCCTTCGACGTCGACGGCCAAGGATTTTTATGCGGCATTGGATTATCATACCACCATCCCGGAACAGCCTCCGGGAAAAAGCTGGTTTACAGATATCGGAATACGCAGATACGCAAGCGGTGATGTCTACGCGTTCGCTCAAAGCTGCAATGTGAATGCCGGATACCGGTCCTACCTGCACCTGGAACAAGCCAAAATGGATACGTGGTACAACCTTCGGCAGGATGTCATAACCCGAAAAGATGATCCCAGCCTCAAGGACAATGAGTTTCGCATTGATTATTATGTTAATGGGATATTAAGAGGGTCAGAGATACCGGAAGACGCCGAGCTGCTCCTCGATCCCAAGAGGACAGGATGGGGACCGAACAGG
>DQHV01000174.1:0-212 GCA_003524335.1 Candidatus Aminicenantota bacterium
CTTCCAAGGGGACGCCCCCCAGACTCTGGGCATTGACGGCGTTCTTTCTGAAACTCGGGAAGGCCAGCGGATGGAAATCGTCGTCTATCCCTGGTCAGAAGATAAGCAGAAAAAGATAGAGGAATTTTCTCCCATTCTGATGGATCTCGAGCCGCTAACCCTTGAAGATATTTTCCGGAGTTTCGTCGCCGGCTGAGGAGATGAGCCATGTT
>DQHV01000174.1:235-8469 GCA_003524335.1 Candidatus Aminicenantota bacterium
GGTCCAAAAATGGCGGGTCTGGCTTGCCAAGTATATCTCTCTGCTCACTATTCTGCTCATCGTTATCTTCCTTTTTACTCTCCTGACTAAACTCCATCCGGCGCTAAAACCTGCCCCTGACACCTTCAACTTCCCGTTAGTTGATGAATATATGTCCTTCGGAATCCTGGCCTTTGTCCTGCCTCTCCTGCTTTTTACGACGGCTTTTTCATTCTCCATCCTCTCGGAGAAGGTCCATGTCGTCGCCTTCTTGGCGGCCCTGGCCTGGATCGTCCTGCAGGCGGTCGTGACGTGGGCCATTTCTCCGCTGCTCGTCCGGGGGGATCTGCCCTCCGCCTTTTCCCTGATTTCCCTCCCGAGCCTCCTTGTCCCCTTGAGCTTGGCCCTGGCTTCTCTGATGACATTGAGCCGGGCGGATTTTTCTCAACCCAAGCGCAGGGCTTGGACCTTTACGAAATTCGCGGCCGTTTTCGTCCTAGCGTCAATCGGTCTCGTGGCGCTGTTTGCCATCGGCACCAGGAAGCTCCAGGCAGAACGCTATATTCATGATCTCGAGGCCAGCAACAACGCCTTCTATTTTGCTACGGACAGGGGATTTTTTAAATTCGATCTAGCGGAGGGACAAACTAAAAAGATAGCCAGGAATCCTTCGATGTGGGGAGAAATGTCTTTGGGCGGCGATAGAGTGGCCTTTGTCACCTATCATCTGGGCGGGAAACGGCACGGGTTCGCCGAACTCCGAATAATGAATAGTGACGGGACGGAAGAAAGGACACTGGTCGGAACGGAGAATCAGGAATCGCCCCTTTATGGGGGTTATTTCTATCCTGTTCGCGTTTTTCCCCAAGGCGATAGAGTAGCGTTTATGGCAAGGTCTGTTCCCAGGACAATCACCCAGGATTTATGGGTGATCAAGAGTGACGGGACAGGGTTGAAAGGCTATGACCTGGACATTCCGGATGCTGAGTTTTATATGAACATCGGGTTTGGGAACTCGGGCCGGTCGCTGTTCCTTCTCTGCACGATGAAACTCAAACCCGGAAACAAGGATCAACGAGCTGGAGCTATGCTGCTTCGGGTGAACCTGGAGTCCGGGCAGGTCGAAACACTCGCCGACCAAATCCGCAGGCCGTATATCGTCTCTATGGCGCGGACCGATCTAACATCTAAGGCAGGCCTGATCGCTTATATTTATTATGATGAAATCACGTCCAAAGAGATCTTGACTGTCCTCGATCCTGAGACTCTTGATAAACACCAAGTTTATCCGGAAGATTCGGTGACCGGCATCCGTTGGAATAAGGCCGGAGACAAGATCGCTTTTCTAACCGAAAAGTCAATGCTCGGGGTCTATTCCACAACCGAGGGCAAGATCATTCAGATTAAGGAACTTGCCGGCTATGACCTCCGCTGGCCCTCACAGGCTTTGGAGTGGACGTCTGATGGGCGGCTCATCCTGCGGAAACTCGAACAGGAAGTTCCTTCCATCTGTCTCCTGGACGCGAATCTGACAGAACAAAAGGCTATCCGGCTTCCTTTTACCACCTATTACGCGGCGCAATTCTGGAGCGCGGGAAAATACGCCATCGTCGAAAACACCGAAAAACATCAGCTCTGGGGCGTTGACCTGACCACCGAAAAGTGGATCCAGATATATTAAGAAATTGGGGACGGTCCTATTTTTAAAAGAGAGAAAGGGGTGAGGTCTCAACAATCAACAAGCCCGGGTTGTTCAGTCAAGCTTGTTTATAGGTTCACGCACAACCCTAGCGATCTCAGGACAAAAGGGAATGCAGCTTGACCGTCCCGGAAAGGCACTCGTACTCTGGATCTTTGTGGACGAGGATCGCGTCCAGTCGGAAAGCCGTTGCGGCGATAATGGAATCGGCAAAAGAAATCCGAAATTGCGCCTTTATTCGGGCCGCGGTGAGGACTTCAGGCTCCTCCATCTGCCAGAGAATGGACGCGGGCAACTCTTTGATCAAGACAAAGCGCCTGTCGGCTTCTTTTTCGCCGCGCGTTTGCTTTGTGATGTAATAAACTTCGAAAAGAACGGCCCAGGGAATAAACGGCCTGTTTTCCTTGCCGAGGAGTATCTTCTCAACCTGATCAGCCCCGTCCTCTCCTGTCATAAAGGCCAGAAGGGCGGACGTATCCAGGACGAAGCAGTCACCGCTCACGCGCCCTCTCTTTGCGGCGATATTTCATCAACTCTTGGACCGAGCGCTCACCTTTGGCAATTCCTTTGAGGGCCCGAATGGGGTCGGCCGGGATGGGGACAATCTTGATCGACTCACCATCGTCGACCCAGACGAGCCTGTCGCCATCGAGAAGATGGTGCCGCTTTCGAATCGCAGCGGGGACGACTGTTTGACCTCGTCTCGAAATGGTCGTCTGCATTTTTCTCAAGCCCCTATGGTACAAGACTATAAACTAAAAGACAAGTCATTAATAATAAATATCTTGTTTTACACACCTTTGTGTCTAGCCTATATAGAAAGGGACGAAGGAAATCTCAAGAGGTTCTCGTCTAACTCGATTATCTTGAGGGAGCACTAGNNGTCAGGTACATCTTGCCGCCCGCGAAAACCGAGGGAATGACATCGAGCCAGACGTGGGCCTCGTAAAAACCGTCCGGGTTGAAGATGTCGTAGACGGCTATTTCCTTTCCGACCTCTTTTTTCAATTCGCTCGTGCGCACCCAGAGGTTGCCCTCGCTGTCGACGATCATGCGATTGGTGATGGGCTTGACCTTGGGAAACTCCATCTGTTGATAGATTTTGGCCATTGGGCTGTCGGGCCTCTGGGCGACGCGGGCTTTTATTTCGCTAATGTCGTCGTCCGTTACCGCCATTGGCTCATAAGGACGGTCGATCTTCCGGAAGAGCTTCCCGTTTTGATCATAGACCTCGATCAAATACTTATCGCCCGGACAATGGTAGAGCCACTGCCTTGAATTGTCACCGGTCAAAACCGAGGCCGGACTCCAGGGGACGCTCATGCTCACCGCTCCCTCCCCCATACGCTCCATTTTGAACTCCGGAAAGCTGAACTTGCCGAACGTCAATAGTTCTTCGCCGGCGAAGTCGATAGTCTTAACCCAGCGCTCCCGGACTTCCTCCGTGTACACACCTTCCTCCAGGGTGCAGGAGGACCCCGTGGCCAGGTGGACCCTGAGATAGTTCTTCTTCCAGGGATAGCTGACTAGAAACTGACCCTCAGAATCGAAGAAGGAGGTGCGGCGGGCCTGGAAATCGGTGACGAGTAGACGGCCGTCGGGGAGCGGGATTATGTCGCCTATGTATGTGAACTCCCCCGGACCCTCTCCTTTGCGGCCGATCGGGCGCAGATATTTGCCCTGCGGGTCGAATACCTTGATGGCCATGTCCGTGTCGTCCTCGATATAGATCCTTCCCCCGGCATCTACGGCTATCCGGCCAGGGTTGAAGAGGCGCACCTCGCCGGCCTCATCTTTGTCCCCGTAGGCAAGTTCCTCTTCGAAGAAAACGCCTTTGGCGGGATGAAGAGGGGTCGCTGGGTTGTGGATATAAGTCACGCCCTCGATGGTCTCCACCTTGGCCTTTTGGACCTTTCCCTTGCAGGTAGCCAAGCCCATGGCCAACATTGAACAAACAATGATTGCCCAAGCCCTGCTTTTCATGTGTTTCTCCTCCGATTGCCGATTCCCGAGTCAGTTATCTGTATGGTATCAATAACCGCAATATCAACGCAAACGATGCCTTTTGTTGATTTGGTCAAGAAGCTGGGAGAGGAAATAAAGGGACACTAACTTAACTAAGAAATTCAGTTCGTGTCCCCTTATTTCCTCAGAAATTGAGTTCATGTCCCCATATTTAAATATCAACAAAGCCGGGGAGAAAGGAGTTGCGTCATCTCTTATCGAGCATCTCCTTCTTCACATACCGGGCGATTTCCTCGTGGGTGGCGAACCAGACGTTCTTCTTGGCCAGGATGTGCTGGATGAGCTTCTCCAGCATCAGGATGCGGCTGCGATGGCCGATNNGCTCGTACGGGCTGTCGTCGGCCATCAGGCTGCTGTCGTAGAGGAGCCCGAGCTCGCGGATGAGCTTGAGGGTCGAGGCGCTAAAGTCCCAGGAGGGGGTGCGGATGCCGACCGGGGCCTTGCCGGCTATTTGTTTAAGCGTGTCGAATGACTTTTTCATCAATGTTCGCTCGTCGTCTTCGGCAAGGAGGGAATTGCGCTCGTGGATCCAGCCGTGGAGTCCGACTTCATGTCGTCCCTTGGCTGTGATAGCCTTAATCTCGGCGGGATGAAGAAGCGCCGTTACGGCCGGGACAAAGAAAGACGCGGGGATACGGAATTTATCGAGGAGCGCCAGGATGCGCGGCACGGCGACCCGGGCGGCGTATTCCCCCTGGGAGAGAATGCCGGGGGAATACTGACCGTCCCGCAGGGCGTTGGTCTCGGCGTCGAAGTCGAAAGACAGCGCCACTGTGACTTTCGCCCCCTCGGGCCAGACCGAGGGAGTCAGGTCTTTTCCAGCGCGCACGGCGCTGACGATTGAGTTGATCTTCTCCTGCGGGATAAGCCAAGGTTTTGCCTGCTCCTGGGCAGCTGCTCCAGATATCCTGACCAAAAGAATGAATAAACAAACAATAACGAATGCGGCATATTTTTTCATCTATTCCTCCTCTTTGAAATCCTGGTGACGTTTACCGAATTCGGTTATGTCCCCAGCATTTTGCCGATCATCGCCGGCCGAGGGCGGTCATATATAAGATACTCTCTTCTTTCCCGTCCACACCCAGCAGGGCATCGACCTCGTCATCATAGAGCGCGGCGATCTGGCAGGAGCCGAGACCCAGGGCCACGGCCGCGAGCGCCACATTCTGGGCGATATGTCCGGCGTCGAGATAAACATAACGATAGGCTCTCTCCTTATACTTCCATTTCGAACGGGCAAAGACAGCCGTCCAGGCGAATACGACCGCCGCCTCAGCCAAGAAGCCCTGGTCCAGGGCCGCTTCAGCCACCGCAGCCCGGAAATCGCCGGTCCGCAGCAGATCCAGCTCATGCTCCCGGACGCCGTAATGATAGATTCCCGCCTCAATCCCCTCGACCATCTGGACAGAAAGATAGGTTTCGACAGGATACAGNNGCCTCCCAGATCGGCATGCCTCCGGCTCCAGCCGGCTTCGGGAGCTTGACCTTCGGTGCATCCGGATAGGCCTTGTAAGGCCCAGGCTTTTTCCCCCAATCCAGGTATCCGGCCGGAAGCTTGTCCCTAATATATTTTGTCTCGCCCTGGAAGCGATCTCCGATCCCTTCGGCCATGGCGTTCCTCCCTATTTCTCCAAGGACTTGAGCCGAGTCCTGGCCTCCTCAAATTTCGGATCGATCTGGAGCGCCCTTTTCAGGTATTCGACTGCCTTTGCTTTGTCCCCGGCCAGGATGCTCAGTTCGCCTAGGGCGGTATAGAGGCTCGGCTCTTTAGGGTTGAGCTCGACTGCGGTTAACCCGAGGGCCTGGGCTTCATTCTTTTTATCGGTCTCAACCAGCTGCCTCATTGAGGCGATGAACTGATCCGCCCTCAACACCGGGTGGGCCGGGTCGAGCTCCCGGGCCTCGAAGTACAATTTCTCTCCCTCTGCGATTCTTCCGCGCCACACCTGTGCGTAGCCGAGGGCGGCGGCCAGCAGCGGCGACGCCGGATAGACCTCCCGGCCGAGCGCGAGAACGGAAACCGCCTTTTCAGCGTCCTTTTTTTCCAGGAAATACTCGGCGGCATCCGCCAGGTCCGGGCATACATCCGGGAAAATCGAAGCCCCGGCGAACGTTTCCTTGAATCTTGGGATCAGAGTCTCGAAATCCGTGCACGGCGTGATGATCAGCCGCCGGAACTCTTCTGTATGTGTCTTTGCCCAGACGATTTCCCACTGCGATATCAGGCGGCTGAGCTCTCCGCTGAGCCTGGGATGTCTCTTGGGCGAAGAGGCTGCGGTACTCAGCCGGATGTAGTCGTTGAAGAAGGCGATCGGGCCCCGCCCGTGATAGAGTTGAAGCGCCTCTTTTCCCCGCTCTTCCTCGAGCGCCCANNGATCTTTTTCTTGGCCTTCTCATAATCCCGTCCGAGGTAGTCCTCGCCGACGCTTTCGTTGAAATACTCAAAGGCGTCCCTAAGGTCTTCCCGGTCCTTCGAAAGGGGTGAGCCGGTCCAGAAATAGTCACTCAATCCATAATCGAAGGCATAAGAGACTGCTTGGTAAATAGATTGCTGCACTCGGCCCGGCGTGTAGGCCGAAAGGCCGCTCTCTTCCTCCAGCACCAAATCGACCAGCCTCCGGACATAGGGCATCAGGTTCGCTCCCTCCAGGTTGCAGGCGATGGCCACTGCGAAATCCTCCGCCGGAAAGATGAGAAGCTGCGTCCGCGTTTCGGGCTGCGAGCCGCTGTGGCTAACTGCAAAGTGGCCATTCCAGGGCCGCACTCCCCAGCCCAGCCCATATCCGGTCATAAGGCCGCTGCGGAGCACCAGGGGAGAGAACATCTCCCGCCAAGTCGTCTCCTTCAGAATCCTCCCGTCCATGATCCCCCGGGCATACTTGAGGAGGTCGGTGACTGTCGAGCGCGTCCCCCCGGCGGCGAAGCGGCTCGAGATGTCGACGTATTCGGAATTCTTCAGCTCTCCCTTGATGGTCTGATAGCCGCGCACCCGGTTGGGGATGATTTCCAGCGGATCATCCAGATGCGAATCGGTCATGCCCAGCGGTTCGAAAATATGCCTTTTGACGAACTCGCCGTAGGGCAGCCCCGAAGCGCCCTCAACCGCCGCGCCGAGGAGGTTATACCCATAGCTCGAGTAGTTGTACCGCGTGCCCGGCTCGGCGATGAGGTCGAAATCCTGGAAGATGGCCAGCGCCTGGCGCGTGTTCTTGGGATCCCTGATGTGGCCTTCGACAGCGTCAATCTTATAGTGGCTGATGCCGCCGATGTGCCCCAGGAGTTTGCGGACGGTCACCGGCCACTTCTTCCGTGGAAAATAGGGGACATAGGACTGGATCTCGGCGTCGAGGTCGATCTTCCCGTCCTCGACGAGCTTGAGTATGGCGACGGCCGTGATGGTCTTGGTGATCGAAGCGAGACGATAAGAGCTCTCCGGCCTCGCCGGGGACTGGTTTTCGACATCGGTCCATCCAAACCCCCTGGCCCATGTAAAAGCGTCCTTGACGAAGCCCACCGAAAGGCCGGGAATCCGGTCGTAGGCCATACGTTCGGCGACGAAACGCTCGAAAGATTGAAGAGCGTCGGAGGATAATGGTCGGGCCTCTTCCTGATAAGGAACAGCGGAAACGGTGAGCGCGGCAAGCCCGACGAAAAGAAGAAGGGTGGCGTTAAGCCTTGATCTCGTCCTCATGTGGCCTCCTGGGGCCGGTCTCTCCTCAGGATCGGGGAAGATGCATCCGGTCGGAGATCTCGTAGTCGGTCATCAGGTCGACAAAGACTCTGGGCTGCTTTTCCTTGAGCTCGACGGCATAGTCCAGGAACTTCTGGACCCCGTCGTTTAAAACCTTCCTCACTTTGGTCATCAGCCGCTCGTTCCTCTCGGCCTCATGGATGAAGAGCCTGTCGGGATAGCGCTCCTTAAAAGCCTTGACGTCGTTGATGAAGTGGAGGATGTAGATCATGTCCAGGAAGATGTTCTCGAAGTTATAGGTGATGGCCCGCTCCATGAAGCTCGTCCAGACGGGCTGGGCCTTGACGTATTCCCTGATGATTTCTTCCATCGCCTCGGGCGAGCGGTATTCGATGGCCTCAGCCTCCCGGCGCATCGTGCGGAGGTCCTCCAGCGAGGCCTCCTTGATCTGATGCATGGTGATGGCCGGGTTCTTGAGGCCGCGGAAATTGGCGATGAAAAGGCCGCGCATATCGGTCCGGAACATGTGGCTCTTGATAAACATGAGCTGGCGGCGTCTTTCTTTTGTCTCCCGGCGCTGCAGCATCTTCTCGACGATGAAGACAGCCACGAGGACCTCGAGCGGGATGGCGGCGACGTGGAGGAAGAATTCGATGTGGGTGAAATGTTCGACGACGAGAAAGAGGGCGGAAGCGGCGACGAAGCCCAGGTAATAACCGAGATTTTTGGCGAGTTGCATAGGGAAGAACGCCTCCTTTATCGGGTTGCGATTGTGCTTATAGCATAGGGGAAAAGAAGGAGTCAATGATATTCCGGGATATTCCGGGGACACTAACC
>DQHV01000213.1 GCA_003524335.1 Candidatus Aminicenantota bacterium
CTGCTCAAAGGCCAGGAACTTCAGGATCCCCAGGTTGACCGTGGGATGGAAGCGGAGGCCTCCCTTGTAGGGACCGATGGCGCTGTTCATCTGGATGCGGTAGCCGCGGTTAACCTGGATCTCACCGGCGTCGTCCATCCAGCTCACCCGGAACATGAGCACCCTCTCCGGCTCGACGATCCGCTCCAGGATCTTGGTCTTGCGGTACTCGGGGTGCTTCTCGAGGACCAAGGAAATGGAATTCACCACCTCATAAACGGCCTGGTGGAACTCGGGCTGGGCCGGGTTCTTGGCCTTGGTCTCGTCCATGAAGTCCTTGACATAATTGCTCATAAAGACTCCTTTGTTATGAAATCGTGTGCGATGAATTTTTATTATTCACCGCCCTCCTTCATACCGCATAATTGTTAGCCGTTTATTTGGGTTGTGTTGGGATTGTGATAAAAATCGGCCCCTATTAACTGGGGCGATCCGCTTCCTTGACTTTTGCCTGGGCTGAGCATATTTTTAAAAGAAAAAGAGAGGAAAGACGGCATGGGTAAAGAGGCCTTCAATTCGTTTGTTACCGCTCAATTTCAGTTTGACCGGACGGCGGAATGGCTGGGGCTGGACCTGCCCACCCGCGAGCTCCTCCGCTCTCCTTTGAAAGAGCATCAATTCCTCATCCCCCTCCGGATGGACGACGGAAACGTCAGGGTTTTTCGCGGCTTCCGCGTGCTGCACAACGACGCCCGCGGGCCGGGCAAGGGAGGCATCCGGTTTCATCCGCATGAGACCATCGATACCATCCGCGCCCTGGCCATGTGGATGACGTGGAAATGCGCTCTGTTGGATATCCCGCTCGGTGGAAGCAGCGGCGGCATCGCCTGCGACCCTCACTACTTAACTCTACGAGAGCAGGAGCAGCTCTGCCGGAGCTGGGTCAAGCGGCTCGTTCACGAACTCGGTCCCCAGGTCGATGTCCCCGCCCCTGACATCATGACCGGCGCCCAGCACATGCTCTGGATGCTCGACGAATACGAATCCCTGCGCGGCGAGAAGGTCCCCGGGTTTATCACCGGGAAGCCGGTCGGGATGGGCGGCTCCGTCGGCCGGATCGAGGCCACCGGCTTTGGCCTCGTCTTCACCCTGCGGGAAGCGCTCAAGGAGCTGGACATGTCGGCAGACGGAGCGACGGCGAGCGTCCAGGGATTCGGCAACGTCGCCCAGCACGCCGTCCGCCTTTTCGAGCAGATCGGCGGCCGGGTGGTCTGTGTATCCTGCTGGGACCAGAAAGACGCCGTCTCCTATGCCTATAAAAAAGAGCCCAGTATCGAAGTCCAGGCCCTGGCCGGGATCACGGACCGCTTCGGCGGGATCGACAAGGAGAAGGCCGAAAAAATGGGGTACGAGGTTCTCCCCGGAGAAGCCTGGCTTTCCCAGGACGTGGACATCCTCATCCCCGCGGCCGTCGAGAACCAGATCACAGAGGAGAATGTTCAGACTATCCGTCCGCGCGTCCGGGTCATCGCCGAAGGGGCTAACGGTCCGACCACCGTCGGTGCCGACCGGACGATCGGCGAGCGCGGCGTCCTCATCATCCCGGATATCCTGGCCAACGCCGGCGGNNACTACTGGGAGAAGGACGAGGTCCTCGGGAAGCTCGACATCAAGATGACCTCGGCCTTCAACGACGTCCTCGAGTTCGCCAAGAAAAAGAACTTGCCGATGAGAAACGCGGCCTTTTCCATCGCCGTGGCTCGAGTGGCCCAGGCCTGCAAGGACCGCGGGTGGGTTTGATTTTGCCTGATCGGCCGTCCATTGCGTCTTTCNNAGCCCACGGGTTGGCACTGATGAGGGATACCCTGGAGAGCCGGCTGGCCGAGCGGTTTCGCCCCGAGATCGAAATCAACATCCCCACACTGACTGTGATCACGACCGATTTTTTCGAATTATTCATGGAACAGAGCGGTCTCTACGACCTGGCCCTCTCCAACCTCCGGGACGATCTCATCGCCGGGGCCTTCCAGAAGGCCGACCTCCCCGCCCAGCTCGTCGGCGACCTTCGCGCTCTGATCGCCCAGGTGCAGACCCCTCTGGCTGTCCGGTCCTCGAGTCGGCTCGAGGACGCCATGTTTGAACCGTTCGCCAGCGTCTATGCCACCAAGATGATCTCCAACAACCAGATGAGCCCTGACTCCCGGTTCAAAAAATTGGTCGAGGCCGTAAAATTCATCTATGCATCGACCTTCTTCAAGGACGCGAAAAACTATATTCGGGCGACGAAACACACCACGGCGGATGAGAAAATGGCAGTGATCATCCAGGAGGTCGTCGGGGTACGCCGCGGTCAGCGTTATTATCCTCATATTTCCGGAGTGGCCCGGTCGTATAACTTCTATCCCCTCGGCCATTCCAAGCCTTCCGACGGAATCATCGACCTCGCGCTGGGCCTGGGAAAGGCCATCGTGGATGACGGCATCGCTTGGTCCTATTCTCCGGCCTATCCGCGGGCGAACCCACCCTACAACACGCTGGCCGACCTCCTCAGCCAGACCCAATCGGAGTTCTGGGCCATCAACATGGGATGGCCGGCGGAGTTCAACCCCATCAAAGAGACAGAGTACATGATGAAGTTCAGTCTGGGAGACGCGGAGAGGGACGGGGTTCTTCAATTTCTCGCCTCCACCTACCGGGCCCAGGACGACAAGATTGTCTATGGGATCGCCGAAAAAGGCCCCCGGGTCATCGATTTCGCGCCGATCCTCAAGTTTGACCTCCTGCCGCTTAACGCCATGCTTCAGGAGTTGCTGAAGCTCTGCGAAGAGACATTGGGGAGGATGGTGGAGATCGAGTTCGCCCTGACTCTCGATGAGCGCCGGGGACGGCCCGCCCGGTTCGGTTTCCTCCAGGTCAGGCCGATGGTCGTGTCCTCGGCCCAAGTCGGGGTGTCGCCGGAGGAACTTACAGGGGAAAATGTCCTTCTGGCCTCCGAATCGGCCCTCGGGAACGGCGTCCTTGAAGGCATTCGGGACATCGTCTATGTGAAGCCCGAGAGTTTCAACGTTCATTATTCCGAGGCGGTCGCCTCCGACCTTGAGAAACTGAACCATTGGCTGGTCACGTTCGACAGCCCTTACCTTCTGATCGGTTTCGGCCGCTGGGGGACCTCCGACCCCCAGGCCGGCATTCCCGTGAATTTTGGGCAGATTTGCGGCGCCAAAGTCATCGTCGAGTCCGCCCTCCCGGAGACGAGCTCCATGCTCAGCCAGGGCTCCCATTTCTTCCACAACATCACCAGTTTCCGGGTCTTTTACTTCTCGGTGGGAACGGGGGATCAATATAAAATCGACTGGGACTGGCTCAACGGGCAGCCGGCCGTGCAGGAAACGGACTACGCCCGCCACGTTCGGCTCCCCGCCCCTCTGAAGATCAAGGTTGACGGGACCACCAGCCGGGGAGTGATTCGTCATGAGTGACCGATCAAAGAACATCGACACGCTCATTTGGTTCCTGTCCGAACGGGCCAAGGAGCTGAGTTGCCTCTACAAGATCGAGGAGCTCCTGAACAAACCGGACACGAACCTGGCCGATATCTGCAAAGGGGTCATCGAGGCTATCCCTCCCGGCTGGCAGTACCCGGATATCTGTATCGCCAAGATCACCCTGGAAGGGCATTCCTGCCAGTCGGCCAATTTCCAGGAAACACCGTGGGTTCAGTTCGCCGACATCAAGGTCCAGGACAAAAAGGTCGGGAGGTTAAGCGTCTACTACACGGCGGAGATGCCTCATGCCGACGATGGGCCTTTCCTGAAAGAAGAAACAAAACTCCTGGGAACGATCGTCGAGAGGCTCGGACATTACCTTCTCTATTCCCGGATGAAGCAGGCTTACCAGGATTACCAGTCGGCCCGGCAGGACGTCGCAGCCCACAAGGCGGAAGAATGGCGGGTGGCCCTCAATTTCCTGCGCCAGACCAACAAGAACCTATTCCTCGGTATCTCCCGCCGCATGCTCAACTTCCTCAGCTGGAGCGGCATCCAGGAAGCCGAGAAGATCCTCCAGAAATCGCTGGCCGGGCAGAAGGGACGGACGGCGGGCTATCTGGAAGACGACAACCGTCCTTATCAAGTGGCCTTATCCACTTTTACCGAGAAGCTGAGCGACGAAACTTTCCGGCTGGCGGCCAAGCACCTGACCAGCGAACAGATCCTCGTCAACATCCAGAAGTGGATTCAGGTGGACCGGCTGAGCTTTCTCGTCCAGGTGACCAACAGGAACCTCTCCCTGGCCCAAGTCGTTGACGCTATCCGGAGATACCATTACATCGCCACCGAGGGAATCGAGCTTCCCGCGGCCAGCAAGCGCGGCGTCCTGGTTTCTTTGATCCGGCGTTTTCTATCCGTCCAGCCCGAGCTTATTCATACCGCCGTCGAGCATATCGAGATCGACGACTTCTACGAGATCCTGGACCACATCGTCTTCTCGCCGGAAAGCCTGGGCAAGCTGGGCGGGAAGAGCACGGGGCTCTATCTCGCCAAGCACATCCTCAAGAGGTCGGCCGAATCGCTGAGTCATTTCGGAGAAATTAAAGTTCCCAAGACGTGGTATATCACCACGGACGGGCTCCTGAGTTTTCTTTCCCATAACAACCTCAATGAGGTGGTCGAGCAGAAATACAAGGACATTAACCAAGTCCGGCTGGAGTACCCCCACATCATCCAGACGTTCAAGAACGCGCGTTTCCCCANNAAGCAGGAGCGGCTGGAAGCCCTGAAGGAGGCCATCGCCGAGGTCTACGCCTCGACCTACGGGCCGGACCCCATCGGCTATAGGGCAGAGCGCGGGCTGCTCGATTTCGCCGAAGAAATGGGCATCATGATCCAGGAAGTCGTGGGCACCCGGGTTGGGGACTATTTCTTCCCTTCCTTTGCGGGGGTCGCGTTCAGCCGCAATGAATTCCGCTGGTCGCCGAGGATCAAGCGCGAGGACGGCCTCCTGCGGCTGGTGACCGGACTGGGAACGCGGGCCGTCGACCGGACGAGCGATGACTACCCCGTCCTGATCGCGCCAGGGCAGGTCGGCCTCCGGGTCAACGTCACGGCCGACGAGGTCGTCCGCTATGCGCCCAAGAAGNNTCGACGTCATCAACCTGAAAACGAACAGCTTCGAGACCATCGAAGTCAAAGAGCTGTTGAAGAAATGCGGTGAGGATATCCCGGCGGTCGACAAGATCGTTTCCGTCTACGACAGCCAGTGCCTCCGGAAGCCCTTGGGGAGGGTGGTCGACTTCGAGAAAGACGACCTCGTGGTCACATTTGAAGGCCTGGTGAGCGAGACCTCGTTTATTCCCCAGCTCCGGCAAGTCATGCGGCTTCTGGAAGAAAAGCTCCAGTCCCCGGTGGACATCGAATTCGCCTCCGATGGGCAGAGCTTCTATCTTCTCCAGTGCCGGCCCCAGAGCTTCCTGGAGGGCGGTGGACCGGCCCGCATTCCCAAGGACCTGCCCAAAGAGAGAATCGTCTTCCTGGCCAACCGGTTCATCTCCAACGGCAGCCTGCCCGACATCACCCATATTGTCTATGTGGACCCGGAGAGCTACGAGGGCCTCTCTACCCAGGCAGACCTGCTGGCCGTAGGACGCGCAGTTGGCCGGCTGAACAAACTCCTGCCGCGGCGCCGCTTCATCCTGATGGGGCCGGGCCGCTGGGGAANNACTTCTTCCAGGACCTGGTGGAAGCCGAGATCCGCTACCTCCCTCTCTACCCTGACGAGCACGGGACCCTCTTCCAAGAAAGCTTCCTCAGAAACTCACCGAACATCCTTCCCCGCGTGTTACCCGAGCATGCAGATATCGCGGATACCGTCCGGGTGATCGACGTGCCCGAGGCCGCCGGAGGGAAGGTGCTCCGCATCCTGATGAACGCCGACCTCGACGAGGCCGTAGGATTTCTCGTCGACCCCCGGATCGACCCTCCCTCCGCTCCGCTCTCGAGGGAGATGGACAAAAAAGGGGCCGAGAACCATTGGGCCTGGCGGCTCGAGATGGCCGAGCACATCGCCTCAAAGCTGGACCCCGGGCGCTTCGGCGTCCGGGCCATGTACGTGATCGGCAGCACTAAGAACGCCACGGCCGGCCCGCAGAGCGATATCGACCTTCTCGTCCATTTCCGAGGCACCAAAAAGCAGCGACAGGACCTGCTGACCTGGATGGAGGGTTGGAGTCTGTCTTTGGACGAGATGAATTTCCAGAAGACGGGCTTGAGGAGCGGCGGAATCCTGGATGTCCATCTGGTCACGGATGAGGACATTACCAACAGGACGAGCTATGCGGTGAAGATCGACGCCGTCACCGATGCGGCCAGGCCCCTGCGGCTCAAAGACGGCGGCTGAGGACCGGATTGATAGGGCCCCTAAATCAACTCCCGGTTGGCGGCGTTCAGGTCGTCGGGGTCGAAGCGGACGAGCGCCAGCTCCGGTCCGTCGTGAGCGGCAGAGAAGCAGTGCGTCCTTCCGATCCGGTCCCGCCAGAAGCCGGAAATCCCGGCCGATTCATGCACATGGCCGTGTAGAGTCACAAGTGGCTGGCGAGCTTCGATAAACCGGCGGACGGCGATGCTGCCAAGATGGCAATCGAGGGGGACATGATCGATCATCTTCCCTCCCCTGGCCGACAAGTCGAGCTTGGTTTGGTACGGAGGTGTGTGGAAGAGAAAAATTGCTCTGGCCATATCTTGGTTCTCGGTGAACCGGTCCAGATCGTCTTTGATGGTCATATATCTCATCTCTTGGTCGGACACGGGATAGGTCCGCCATCCCTCCTCGGGTGAGACGGCATCCGAGTCGGTATAACGGGACACGTCGTACCGTTCCCAGTCTTTGAGTCGAAAGGGCGTCGGCGGAACATAGGCATAGCCATAGATGGTGAATTCTCCAAACCCGACTCGGCGCTGATGGATATACTCCCAGACACCGCGAGCCGCCGCATCCAGGACCGCCGCTTCTTCAATCCGGGCATCGTCATTGCCCATGATCAGGAGGACCCGCGGATAGCCGGCCCCAAGCTCCCGACGCAATTCCAGAAAATTCTTAACCAGGAAATCATTGATGAAATCTCGATGCGGAAAATCCAGAGTCTCATGGGCATGCCACGCATGGGGGAGAAAGTCGCCGCCGATGAACACGGCCTCGGGCTTTTCCCGGCGGACCGCCTCAAAAAGCGTCTGATAACGGCCTATCCTGCCGTGGAGGTCGGAGACAAAGAAGTTCATTGACACAGGGAGAATGATAGCGAAAAACCGAGGGGGCGACAACTCCGCTGAAGTCGCCCCTGAGAACGCTCAAGGAAGAGGGCTACGAACCTTCGCCCACGTTGAATTTGTAGCCGACGCCGCGCACGGTCTGGATGTACCTCTTGGCCTTGCCGAGCTTCTTCCGGAGGCCGGTCAGATGGTAATCGACAACACGTTCAGTAATGGGGTAACCGTCTTCTCGGACATTGTCGAGGATTCGAGACCGGGTAAAAACTTGGTTGGGCTTGCCCGCGAGAAGGGCGAGAATCTCGAATTCCGTCTTGGTCAGGGCGATCTTCCGGCCGCCCGCCAAGACCTCGTACGCCCCCCGGTTGATCACCAAGCCGTCGATTTCCAGCGTCATTTTTTGATTCCCCGCCGATTGGACCCTCCTCCTCAGAAGGGCCTGGATGCGGGCCAACAGGACCTGTGGCTCAAAAGGCTTCGTAACGTAATCGTCGGCATAATCCTTCAGGCCGGCGACGATATCTTCCATCCGTTTCTTGGCCGTTACCATGATGACCAAGATCTCGGAGGTGTTGGGATCCTTTTTCAGGATGCCGCAGACTTTATGGCCGTCGATTCCCGGGAGCAGGAGGTCCAGGAGGATGAGGTCCGGCTTCTCCCTCCTCACCAGCTCCAGGGCTTCCTCTCCGGTCTGGGCGCAGAGGACTTCGTAGCCCTCTCGCCAGAGGATGAAGGAAAGGCTTTTCTGAAGGTTGAGGTCGTCCTCGACACAAAGAATCCTGGCTTTGTGGTGGGTGTCTTCGTCTGTTGATTTCATCCTGGACTTTGCCCCGAAGATTCCATTTTAACGAAAACCAAACAAAAAGCAAACGGAATCAAAATAGTCGGCCGGAGAGAGCCCAGAGGGCAGTTATTGTCGAGCGGGGTGAGAAAATATCAGGGGCGCGAATCTCGCTCTCTGTAAACCGTGATCCATTTATCGACAATTTCGACCAGGGTTTGACGCAGTTCAGTCCCGCTGCCGTGGATGGGGCGGAGCTCCTCGGCCAGCTCGGGGTAGCCCCTGCGATCGAGCCAGGAGGAGATGATGTCGTTATCAGAGTAGGGCTGAATCGTCTCCGGCGGCAGGGAGCGAAGGGCTGCCAGGAGATCGGGCAGATGAAAGATTTTTTCCCCTCCCATGGCCAGCGGGGTCCGGTCCAGGCGCGCTATCTCGACCTGCAGGTTCCTCTTGAGAAGGGTTATGAGCTCGCGGCCTCGGCTCCTCCTGGGGCGCAGCCTGTCCCCCAGCTCCCGATAGCTGTGCATGTAGAGCCAGGTCGAAAATTTGTCCTTGTCACCGTAGTTTTCCAGTAGTTGGCGCAGCCGGCGGGCCTCCTCGTTGTCCTTCTCTGCTTGAAGGAGGATCCCGCAGATCTCTTGGATATTCTTTGCCCGATGGAGCTCCCGGCCCTCGTCATCGGAGACGAGGAAGTCCCCCATCCCGGTGAAGTTGAGGATGTGCTCTCTGAGCTTCTCGAGGCTTCCAGGATCCCCCTTGGGAAGGACGAAGCCCAGGCCTTGAAGCTCATGGGCTTCTTTCGCTTTAGAGGCGATGATCACGGGGATACGGGGAAAGCGCCTGTTGACCAGTCGGATCAGATCACGTCCGGCACCGCTCTGAAGTTCGTCTCCTTTGGGGAAGAAGATGTCCGTAATCAGGCAGACGACATCGTCTCCGTGACCCCGGGGGAGCCGGCTCTCGGCTCTGATCTTGGACTCCTCTTCGACCCCAAAAAGAAAGCTGAGGCTTTCCTCGTAGGTCCTGGTGATCATGACGTCTGCCCGCTGGCCGATGATCGCATACAGCACGGGAAGGAATTGGGAGAACCAGCGCGGCTCGTCGTCGACGATATGGAAAATGAACCGCCGGAGGCTGGAATGTTTCTTGATGTTGAGCAGGTCCTCCGCCGCCCGGACTGCCGGCAGGATGATGCTTTCGGGGGGAAAGGCGTCCCGGTTGACGGCGAAGACGAGGTCGGCGCCTGTCGTATAGGGGTATTTTTGAGCCGCCGCTTGAGGGGGTGCGAATTGGATATACGGCTGGAACGATAAAAGGACAAAAACGGAGTCCGGACTCCTGGAGCGCAGCGCTTTGGCATCGAGGATGGCCAGTCCCGTGTCATCAAAGAGGAAGACCGACGGTTCTCCGGAGACGGCCGCCAGCACCGACTGGGGATCAGGGAGGACGTCCGTCACTAGCCACGGCATCTTCTCAACCAGGACCTTCCTGGATTCGCGGACGTGTCCGTCAGCCGCAAAAAATCGCGCCCGCTTCATCTTGACGGGGTTGATAATCCGGGGGATGAACTCGTACTCCCGGGAATCGCGACTAGCCATTCTCAGTAACCACCTGGCAGCGCTGGTTCATGGAATCTGCGTACACGGTGACGGGACGCGGAAAGGTCAACACGGCAAGCGCCGACTCGGGATGGGCTCCGGAGAAAAGCCACGGGTCGAAGGTATCGAGCTGCGGCATGACATATCCGTAGATGATGTTATTGCTCATCAGGTTGGTTAAGAAATGGGTGCCCTGGGTCCCGTACATCCGGGTCTGGAGTCGCTTCTGATCCTCGTCGAACCCGCCCTGGATCATGTACAGGAAATGGCTGCCGTACACCCCCCCCGTGAGGCTTCCTTCTTCGGGCAGGGGCTCGGACCGCCCGGCCACATCCACTCCGTATTCGAAGATCGCCGCCGCCTGGTCGACGTCCTTGAACTCGACAAAGATGCCCCAATCCGGGTTTTTGCTCCCCAGTCGTCCGGGAACGACCAAGATGTATTTCTCGCCGCGACCCTGCATCTCCCGGTTGACACCGAGGATCCGCTTTCTGATCTCCGCCTGCCTATCTCTTGAGTAGAGGAAAGGAGACACCACGACGGCAAACTTGATGTCTTTTTTGACTCCATGTCCCTGGGCGTTATTGATCGAGAGATACGTGCGGAGGATCTGCCGGGGAACGGGGAGCGCGTCGAACCGCAGTTCGGGGAGCTCAGTCAGCTGGACGATGTGAAAGGTCCCCTGTCTGTTCTCCTTTTGGGAAAAGTCGAGGTTGAAGACAAACTCAATCTGGAAATGGGAGGAGATGCGGACGGAGATAGTCTCCATGATTTCGACCAGGGTAGTTTTAAACCCAAAATGGTTGTTCTGGATGAGCTCCTCGATCGTGATCAGGTTGTTCTGGATCCCCAGGAGTCGGATCTTGTGAAAATTAGCGAACCGCACATGGAGCTTCCTCATCGTCTCCAGTTCTTCCCCCTTGAGGTCCGTGTTCCTGGTCAGGTCCAGAGCATAAAAATACTGTTGACCTTTCCCGATTCTCAGGAGGTCGAGGGGGATCGGGTTACGGATGGTGGCCATGGAGATGACCGGAAAATCGTCCAGGACGGTGGCGTAGCCGTGGCCGAAGGCGATCCGGGCAAACCCCTCCTTGGGATTCTGGTTCTTCAGGGCATGGGGAAAAAACGAGCTCGCCACGCCGGAAATATAGGGGTAATAGACCGGGCCGGCGAGCGTGTCGTCGAGGAGTCCGGGGATGGGGTTGATGACGACGGCCATTTTTTCGCGGCTGTCGGGCGGCTGCTTCCGGCGGAAGTCATCATAGATATGGCCGATGGCCAGGACCGCCTGAGCGAGGCGGACCTTTGGGTCGGGATGGTTGTTGGGCAACATGAAGGAGGCGTTTTCGCCCGCATGAACGGGGCCGATGCCGGCCGTCGTGCGGCCCGCCTCATTCGTGGCCGACGAGCGGATACCTAGGGGGATTTCCCCGAGTTCTTCGAGAATGGACATAACGGCCAAGAGCTCCATCTCCCCGAGGCTGCCAGTGTTTTCCAGGTACCGGTCATAGAAATCCGTGGCCAGGATGCGCGTCTTGAGCAGACCGACCCTTAGGAGGGAAATCTCGTTGATCCTGATGAGCCCGGCGCCCTTCCCTCCCGGCGCCCCTGAGCCATAGACTTTGACGTCGCCTTCTTTCTCGGTGATCGGGATGCTCATCTTGCCTTTTTTATATTAGGACAAGCCTGTTTTTTAGTAAAGGACAGGGACAATATCAGGAAGTGCTTACAAAGCCGATCTTCTCTGGGGAGCGGCCGTACCGTGGGAGACCGCAGTCTCCGAGCTGCGCC
Source organism: Candidatus Aminicenantota bacterium (assembly GCA_003524335.1). Lineage (GTDB taxonomy): Bacteria > Acidobacteriota > Aminicenantia > Aminicenantales > UBA8522 > UBA8522. The sequence goes on from DQHV01000213.1 coordinate 11,409, forward strand.
GGCGAGTCCAGATCTCCAGCCGCCGATTCAGGCAAATCCGTTCCGAGAAAGACTTTTTCAGGTCGCCCGCCTCACCTCGATTTGACACCTCGGACAGCCGCCTCGATTAGGCGATAGGAGGCCCGCAAGGAATGGCCCTCCTTATCGCGTTCTCCGGAGGGAATGGAAGCAATCCCTATAGCGGCGGCTTTGGGCCAGGTGAACATCTTTTGGATGGCCGTCGCCAGCTCCCGGCTTGTCGGCCCCTCCGGCACAGTCAAGGGATGCCCGGATACCTCGGACGGTTCGAGCACGTCCATGTCGACATGGATGTAGATGACGTCGGTCAGACGGCTGA
>DQHV01000087.1 GCA_003524335.1 Candidatus Aminicenantota bacterium
GGGTCGGTGATTATTGGGCGACCCCAAGCCCCGCTATTGGATCTCCGCCGGGACGCCATCCACAAAGTTGTAGCGAGGCTTCTTCACCCACTTGCCCCCTTCCTTTGAGGGTTCCTTGTGGAGGCGGGTCTGCGTGACGACGAGCTTGCCGTCTTTCTCGTTGAGCCAGAAATCCAGGTCATAGAGCTTCTCGGGTTCGCCCTTGACGCGAAAGTCGGTACAGGCAAAGTAGCCCTGTTTGGTCCTGGTGACCGGATCGTGGATCNNGCCTTGACCTCCCAGGCCTTCTTCTCCTCCGTCTCGCCGGGATGTTCCTGGGCGACGGCCCACCACCACGGCAGAGGACTCACACGGACCTGCACCCATTGGTTACCCTCCTTCTGGGGGAAGCGGTGGGTGCGGATGTCCATCAGGGTGAGCTGGTCATCCATGGGCTTGATCCAGATATCGATGTCATAGAGCTTCTCCGGCTCGCCCTTGACATGAAAGTCAACGCTGCCGACGTAGCCGTGCCCCTTGATCCCGCGGATGACGCGGACCTTCACGAACTCGAGGGCCACCTCTTCGCCGGTCCTATCGTCCTTGAACTTGAAGGCGCCGCCCCCTTCTTTGACCTTCGCGGCGACGATCTCCTCGATCTTGCCGTAGTCCGGGATCACGTAGTCGTAGGTCGCCTCTACGATCGGGGGGATGACGATCTGCATGATTTTAAAGGTCCGGTTGGCCAGGCGCTTGCCGAGCATGATGCCGTAGACCTCGCGCGGATAGCCTCGGGCGGCCCGCCGCTTGAATCGGCGCAGGTCGCTTTCGTTGATAAAGAGTCTCATGGGCGAAGTCGGGTGTTCTTAATCCCCTGATATTCGATAGTGGGGTTTATTGCTTATACCATAATCGACCTAGGCCAGTCAAACGGAAGATGCGGGAATAAAGCGACGGGGAACAGACCAGGGTCGGCGATTCCATATTAATTGTATTGTTATCAATAACATAGCAATGTTTCGCCTCCCTTTCCCCGCCCCGGAGGCACTCCCCGCTCAGGAAACCCTATATTATTAATTAAATTATTGATTTTAAATGAAATAAATCATGTTTCCAGACGATATCTCTGCTTCCTGTTGATTCCTGATTTCTCCTTGTCTATGATGGAGCGAGCGAGGAGGTCTCATGAGTCAAAAGCGAACGTTTCACCGCCTGCTCGGGCCGGTTTTGATGGCCATCCTTCTCGTTGGAGTGCCTCCTCATGGAAAGGGCCAACAGGAATCCGCGGGAGGACCCGAGCTCTGCCAAGGCAACTATCTCAGCGAACTCGCGGCCAAGCATCAGCTGGCCGAATTCGCGCGCGGCTATTCGAGCGTCGCTGAGTGGAAAGCCCATGCCGGTCGTGTCCGCAAGGGCATATTGAGGGGAGCTGGGCTTCTGCCCCCTCCCAAGAAATGCGCCTTCAACCCCGTTGTCCACAGCCGGCGCGACTATGACGGCTACAGCGTCGAGAATGTCGCCTTCGAGAGCCTGCCCGGTTTCTTCGTGACCGGGAACCTCTACCGGCCGAAACTCGGGAAGCCTCCGTTTGCGGCTATCCTCTGTCCGCACGGACACTTCACCTATCCCGGGGGCGGCGGGCGCTTCCGGCCGGACATGCAGCTCCGCTGCGCGACCTTGGCTCGCCTGGGGGCCGTCGTTTTTTCTTATGACATGGTCGGCTGGGGAGATTCAACCCAGACCACCCATGATCATCCGCGTGTCCTGGCGCTCCAGACCTGGAACAGCATCCGCTGTCTCGATTTCCTGGAATCACTGGGGGATGTCGACATGAAGCGTGTCGGTATCACAGGCGCCTCGGGCGGCGGGACACAGACCTTCCTCCTCACTGCCGTTGATGACCGGGTGGCCGTGTCCGTCCCGGTCGTCATGGTCTCGGCCCACTTCTTCGGCGGCTGCAACTGCGAGAGCGGGTTGCCCATCCACCGGAGCGAGTTCCATGTCACTAACAATGCCGATATCGCCGCGCTGGCCGCGCCCCGGCCGCAGCTCCTCCTCTCCTGCGGCGAGGATTGGACCAAGAACACCCCCAGGGTCGAATTCCCTTATATCCAGAACGTCTACCGCCTATTCGGCGCCGCCGACAGCGTCGAAAACGTCCACCTGGCGGACGAAGGGCACGACTACGGGCCATCCAAGAGGGCGGCCGCACTCAAGTTCTTTGCCAGGCATCTTGGCCTCGACCTCAGCCGGGTCGCCAACCCAGCCAGTTTAGAGGGGATCGACGAAAGCGGCGTCACCATCGAGCGTCCTGACCGGTTGCGGGTTTTCGACGACAGCCACCCCCGGCCCTCCCGCGCGATCAGAGGTGATGAAGCGATTACGGCGGCGCTGCAGGCGAGGTAGAAACTAAATCGTCATCAGCCGCCAGGGTTAACCCAAGATCATAGATTATGGATTTGCCCTGCCCCCTGAAAAGAAGGGAATAATGGGCGAGCGGCGGGATGCAACGTTCTCTCCCCGGTACGGTTTCTATATAAAAGGGATGTGTATTATAATTGAACGATGAAGGCCAGCATTTTCAGAAAAAGGCCGGAGATTCTCAATCATGGCGTCGGTCTGCTAGTCTCCGTCCTTGTCCATGCCGGTATTCTCTATCTCATGGCCGCCCACTTCGTCTCCGTCCGGATTATTGAATTCAAGGAGCAGGTCACCCCGGTGGTTATCGTTCCACCGCCTCCCCTTGAACTTCCCGACAGGGCCCGCAACCCGGCCAACCTGCCGGCCGTGATCCATGGCTTCCCCGAGTTCCTGCCCAGCCGGACACTCCCCCGCGAAACGGGAGTTCAGCCCCAGGAGATTTTCGCGTTAGAGGAACCTCAGGAGGCCGCGGCCATCGAAGCCTTTGAACCCAAGTTCAGCGAGGGATTCCGGCTGGACCAGACGCCGCCGGGAAAACCGGGGATCGCCTCTGCAGACAGGCTCCGATTGCCCCTCCCGGAACGCAAGAAAGGCAAAGACGACGCTTTTGCCAGGAGGCCGGCGCCGCCCAAAGACGTGGACTGGCGCAAGTATCTTTCCAGCAGCTCGACGGGCGGGCGCTGGTCATACCGCAACAGTTCGATCGGCGGGAAGCGCGTCCGGGGTGACCTCCGGGGCCGGATGACCACCTCCACTTCTGTCAAGAGATACAACCTTGCGCCCTGGGCCAGCAAGGTTGTCGAGCTCATCCAGAGAAACTGGGATATCCCCCCCACCCGGCCGGCTAATCCGGACGCCGCGGTCGAGATCGTTATCATCCTTCAAAAGAACGGCCAGGTCTCGACCATGGAAGTCATGGCTTCTTCTGAAGATCGGACTTTCGACCAGGCGGCGCGTTTCGCCATCGAGCTGAGCTCGCCGCTTCCCCCTCTGCCGGAGGATTTTCCCGACGCCAACATCGAGATCGCGTTCGTCTTTTCCATAGAATGATCAAGAAGATCGCCTGCCTCGCGCTCCTGGCCTCCCTCGGCGCTGCCCGGCCGGCCGCCGATTGGCGGGCTGAGCTGGCCACTTACTTTGGCGACGAAAAGACCGGCGATTTCAGAGGAGCCGTCGATTTCCTCAAGGGGCAGATCGACTCACTCAGCGACGAAGACAAGCCCGTAGCCTGCGGAATGCTGGCCTACCTGCATGGCCAGCTGGGCGACAGGAAGAACGAGTACCAGAGACTGGGAGAATACTTCGAGAAGTACGGCGCCATAGGCCTGGGGTATCACTTCCTCCCCCTGGCCGCCCGGAACAGCGTGCTCCGGTACCTCCGAGAATGGCAGCTGCGCTATCCATGGGTGCTCAAGATCGGGTTCGTGTCTCCGGGCGGTCCCGCTGAGACAACCCCTGCGGCCAACCCTCCCGAGACGGTCCTCCTCGGCATCGAGATGGCGAGCGATGTCTACTATAAGCTGACGGATGGTGATTATACCCTCAAAGGGGGCCAGTTTCATCGCGGGTTCAACTCAGTCGCCCTTCAGGCCAAAAAGCTCTTCCGGGAACCCGGAGCCTTTCCCTTTGTCCTGGAGTTCAAGGCAGGAGACCTCATCGTCCGCCGCGAACTCGTTATCGGGGTCCAGATGGATTACCAGGGCATTCTGGGGAGATCAGCCGGCGCCGCCAAGAACGACGAGTTTATGTTGGAGATGTTCTTTGGACAGGAGCTGCTGGCCTCGAGCCGCAAAACTATGGTCTCAACGCAAGACCTGGAGATCGAAGTCCCGCCGCCCTCCGGCAAATATGATCCCTTCGGTCCAGGCTACCAGAACGACCCCAAAATCCCGAACTCCGTTCCGATCATGGCCATCCCTGCGGCCATCCTCGAGGCCATCAAGGCGCTGAAGAAAAAGGGCGAAGTCGAACCCGTGCCGCCGGTCGAGCTGAAAACGGATATTATCGTCGCTTTCAGGCGGCCCAAAGCCCGCGACGACGTGATCGAAGTGCGGGCCCGGGTTTCGCTCGGGCTGCGGGAGATGCAGTTCCTCTCTTATTCGCTGATCGGCCGGCGCTAGAAATAGAACCGGTACAGGATTCCCACTCCCCACTCGGTGCCGCCCAGGTTGATCCGGAACCCCACCTTGTCGGTCTCGACCCTGTAGTATTTGAAGTAGCCCTTGAGCGAAAGACCGGAGGTCAGGTGAACATAGGCTCCTCCGGTGAGATGCAGCCCGGTGTGGCTCCCGTTCGTCGAATCGATGGGGAATGTTTCGGCGTAGGTCTCTTTGTAGGTGACATACTCGATCCCGGGACCCAGGAAAATGGCGAACCTCCCGGTATCATAAGAATAGCGCAGGGAAAGAGAGAGGTCGGTCAGACGGAGGCTGAGGTCTTCTTTAGTATATGAAGTCAGGCCCTTCTTGGTGAGCGTCCGTCCGCCGGCTGCGATGTCCATGCCGTGGGGCTCCCGGATCGGGAAGCGCAAAGTCATCTCGGCCCCAAAGAAGGGGGCACTTTTTCCGTAGAGTTCCTGGAAGACCTGGTCCTGGAGAGAACAAATCCCTCCCAGCAGCCCGACCGTGAAATACCTCTCCTCGTCCGGCAGCAGCTTGATCCGAGTCTGGGGTTTGGACAGGGCGAGACCAGAACACAAGAGCGCCATAGAAAGGGGGAGGATGATTTTCCTCACCACCGCTCCCTCAGGGTTTTATTCAATCCGCGACGCTTGGACCGTTCGACTGGAGCCTCGCCGTTGACTGTAATCGTGGCCGGCTCGCTTTCCAGGTTTTGGCTGTCCACCGCCGTGACGGCGAAGCGATAGACCTTGGTCTTGTCCGTGTTCCGTAGCGTATAAGAGAACTGGTTCGCTGGAAGTTCCGCCAGCAGGTTCTGTCCCTGGTTCAATTCATAGACCTTGTGCTTCTGGACGTCGTCGTTCAAGGGGTTCGGCTCCCAGGTCAGCTCGATCAGCGTCTCGCGGTAGAAGAGCGCTTTGTTTTCTATCTTCTCACCCCGGAGGTTGAGGGGCGGAGAGATGGTGGCCACCTGGACTTTCTGGCCGGGAGTGAGGCCGCTGTAGAGCCGCTGCGTCCCGTCCAAGAAAGTCACCCGCAGGTCGTACTTGGCGCCCTCGGCCGCCGGAGCTCCGAAATGGGCGATGGGCATATCCTGGCCAAGGTATCCGTATTCGCCGGTCATCTCCCGGTGCCCTTTCAGATAGCTCGGCACACCAACGTGGCCGGCCAAGTAGAGGTCGAGCTTGGCACCGATACCGCCGACGTGTCCGTGGGGATCACTCCGAATCTCGGCCTCGATCCAGTCGGAGTTGTTGAGGTCGTTACGGAAAAGGCGGTTGTAGCCTCTTTTATCGGTCACATAGATATCCAGGTCGCCGTCGCCGTCGAAATCCGCCAGCGCGGCCCCCCGCGGGTCCAGCATGGTCAGGGAATCCTCGAGCCCGGACTCGGCCTCCGGAACGACGGTGAAATTCCCTTGGCCGTCGTTCTCGTAAACATTTTCGCCCGAGAGATAGAGGTCGAGGTCGGTGTCATTATCAAAATCCCCGAAGCAGACGTGGAAGCCGCTGATGGGCCGGTCCCAAAGGATGGTCCGGTAGAGGGAGTAATGATTGTCCGTATTCCTGTAAAGGGCGATCCGGCCTGCCCCGGCGATGGCCAAGTCGAGGTCTCCGTCATTGTCCACGTCCGCCCAGACGATGCCGTTGTCAAATTCGCCGCTGCTGACAGAGATTCCGATCTGGCCGCCGACGTTGCGGAAATGTCCGGCCCCGTTGTTGCGGTAGACGGTCGAAGGAGGCCCCCACATGGCCTGGGCGATATCGATATCCCCGTCGCCGTCATAATCCCCAGTCGTAGCACCTTGGGTGAAACCGGTCCAGTCGATGCCGCGGTATTCAGTATTGAATGTACCGTCGCCGTTGTTGATGTAGAAATTGGGGAGGCTCTGGGGAGGGGACGGAAGCGGGTTGAACGGATCGGGGTCAGGGAGCGGGTTGGTGAAATACAGGTCGATATCTCCGTCCCCGTCGAAATCGGCCGCCGCGACACCGCATGTCGCGAGGTCGGTCGTCTGCGCCGGAACGATAGAGGAGGTGATGTCCTCGAAGAAGGCGCTCCCGTTGTTCCGGTAAAGATGGTTATAGGCCGGCGAAATCCCTCCGTATGTTGTCGACGCAAAAAGGTCAAAATCTCGGTCCCTGTCCAGGTCGACGAAAACGGCGCCCTGCGTCCCGTAGGCATAGGCATCCGCCGCCCCACGCCCGTCTGCTTCGTCGACGAAATAACTGCCGTAATTGATGTAGAGGATATCGGGGAACTCGGGGAAGCCGTCTGCCCCCTGGTTTTTGACGAAGATGTCGATCCGACCGTCCCGGTTTACGTCCACCCAGGAGACCCCCTGCCCGCCAAAATAGCTGTATCCCCGGACGTCGAACTGCGCGCTGACTTCCGTAAAGTGGACCTGGCCGTAGCAAAAGACGGCCGTCCCGATGAGCCCGCACAGGAAAAGGCCGGAGCGGCTCCTGGGGAATCGCCTGTTTCTCCCGTGGATCATTTCCCAACTCTCTTTTCGGTAAGCCCGATTTCGTTAAAAGTGTGGCAGCAAAGGGGGTTTTTGTCAAGACGACTCGGGACGAATTGACTCGCCCGTCTCACGCTATAAGGTCAACTATCCGCCCGGCTGTTGACGGCACTCAGCCTTCCATCACGTACCGGTGGTTGCAGCAGTCGTGCCCCTGCATCAGGGTCTTGCTCCGGATCATCTTCAGCTTGGGGTTAAAGCCAGCGGCTGTGGCGTAGTCCGGAAAGCAGATCGTGGCAAACCCGATGTCGGCGGCGTTCATCCCGCGGAAGGTCTTGGCCCAGAGGCACTCCGTAACCTTGACTTCGAACGCCTTGGGGCTGTCCTCGATGATGGAGAAAGTCAGCACGTGCTTCCAGAAGTGGTCGGGGTTCTTAAGCGGCGTCACGAAGGCGGCTAAGTCGCGCTTGGGTAAGGACTTGGCGGCGTTTTGGATGCCGAGAGTGGCCGCCTCCGAGGCCCCCTTTTTCAGGATCTCGACGAACTTTTCCCGGCCGCCGGCTTTGGCCAGGACCAGCATCAACGGGATGAAGCTGTCCCGGTAGGCGAAGTTGAACATGTCCTCGAAGGTCGCATTGGCGTCGATAAGGAATTTATGCTTCATCGCCAGAGGCTGGNNCCAGACTCCAGAGCGGACCCCCGAAACAGATCAAGACCCCAGCGGGAAACACGGCGCGCAGGAACTCCCGGCGGCCCTTGAGATCATCAGCTCCCTTAAGATTCATCCGGCTCTCCTTTCTCCATTTGGTGCTTGCGCTTTCGTCACAGATGATAAAGCAGGATGTCAGGGGTGTCAAACCCTTGACAATCTGCTCGCGCCCGCGTTATATGCCTTTCCTAAGAATGGAGGACCGAGCATGGCATTCCTGAAGGAAAAAAAGGCCATCCTGGGAGTTGTCGTCCTCATCCTGGTTCTGGCCATCACTTTTATTTTCATCAAGCTCGATCTGGCCGCCCAGCTTCGCATCGGCGCCGGCTGGAAAGCGCAGATCCTGTGCTCGGGAGTCTTCGTCTCCAGACGGGATGCCGCTCCAGTGCTCGAAGAGGATACTGCCCGCCCTTTCCGTTTCTTCCCTCCCAGGCGCGCGGCGAACCTTTGACAGAATGTTGCGCTGGTGCTAGTCTGGAGCTGGGAAGAATGGTTTATAGTGGACAGGAGAACAGGATGACCAGAAACGAGTTCCTGAAAACGGGCTTTCTCGGGCTCTCCATTGGGCTCGGCGCTTTAGTAGCCGCCCGGTGCAAGAGCAGCACCAGTCCTGAGCCGACCGGAGATACAAAAACTTTCACTTCGTCCACCGATTCCGGGCACGCTCATACGATAACCATCAACAAGTCTGAGGTTGAAACGCCGCCCGCGTCCGGAATATCCCGGGAAACATCGACCAACAGCGCGCACTCCCACACTTTTGCCATGACCCAGACACAGCTGACCAACGTCAAAAACGGCGGGACGGAGAGCATCGTGACGGCCCTGGCCAGTGGCCACACGCACACCTTCAGCATTTCGAAATGGTATTAGGCCCGGGACCCACCTCCAGAAGATCTTGTCCGAGTTCCAGACCATCCAAGACCCAAGATACTCTCGGCCCGATCTTTTTCCGCCAACGATTGGAGCGGCATAACCATCGATGAATACGGTTCATAATCTGCTATCTCCTAGCGCAATCCATTTTCATACCATTATTGGACCAAAAACTAAATCCAAGAGTCGGTCGGAGCGGTCTTGTCCCCGCCGACATCGCCGGTGTTGACCGTCCCAGCGGCTTCCACCAGCATGGCCTGGCATTCATCCTGGGCCGAGGTCTTATGTTGAACACCCTTCGGAATCACGACCATCTCTCCTTTCTTAACCGGCACGTCGTTATTCCGAAAGTGGATGACCATTTCTCCAGCCAAGACGATAAACGCCTCATCCGTGTCTTTATGTTCGTGCCATACAAATTCTCCCCGAAACTTGACCAGTTTGAAGTGACAGTCGTTCATCCGGGCAATGATCTTCGGCGACCAATGCTCGGAGAATCTGGATAATTTTTCTTCAAGATTAATGGGTTGATAATTCATAATTTCTCAATCCGCTTATGCTGCCGTCTCTGGCGGCGCCTCGTAGAGCCGAAGGTGGACGCCGCCTGTGCGGTGAAATCACTCATTCACCACATTACCACTCTGACCGCCGTGCTTCTCGATCAGGCGAATGTTCTGTATACGCATGGTCTTTTCGGCGGCCTTCGCCATGTCATAAATGGTCAATGCCGCAACAGAAACCGCGGTCAGCGCTTCCATCTCCAC
>DQHV01000160.1 GCA_003524335.1 Candidatus Aminicenantota bacterium
TATTTCGGGGTTAAAAGAAAAGGGGTCACGGTTTCCCGCAACCCCTTGATTTGATTTGGTGGCGGGGCCAGGATTTGAACCTGGGACCTTCGGGTTATGAGTTTCGACAGTAAGTATTTGAAATTATTGAAATAATAAGCTTTTTCGCTCTTCATTGAAGAATTTTCCCAAAAAATTCTTCAATGATTATAATAGCTTACGAAGGGCTTTGAACAACTTTTATTCCTCGTGGGCACAATTTGGGCACACCTTTTTCTTAAAATAAAACAACACTCGAACGTAAAAACAGCCGCCAAGTCGGGGGAGTCCTCGGGAAGCACCAACCTGGGGACTCCCCTTCCCGCTAAAAACCGCTCATCGTAAACCCGCGCCAATCGGGCATCGATGTGGCTAAAAACCCGAAAGGTCCGTCGATGCCCATATTGTGCTTTTTAATGACCCCGCTCGGAAGGACGATCTGCTCGATCGCTAACAACGCTAATGAGATTCCTTACTCCAACCAATTAATAATCGGCGTAGCTAAAAACTCCTCTATTGGAATTCCCTGCCCTCCGACGAGAAGCTTTCTGTAGGGTTTAAAGTTTTTTGCGAATGCATCCATGCCGGAATAGTCCGATCGCGCCCGCCCGCTCTTGACCTCGAGAGATACGATCCGCTCGCCGCTTTGCAGGACGAAATCAACCTCATGTCCCCGGTCGCGCCAGTAATTCACTTCCACCATGGTTCCTTCGGCTCCATTTAGCAGGTGCGCCCCAACTGCGCATTCGACGAGTCGACCCCAGTAGTCTCGATCCTTCTTGGCAGACGTGTAACTGAATCGGGATTGCGAGGTCATCAGTGCCGTGTTTAGCACTTGCAGTTTCGGGCTCGATCCTCGTTGCATTACTTTCCTTCCCGAGAACTTCGAGATCCCTTTCAGCATTCCAGCGCCGGCAAGCAGTTCCAGGTAGTGCGCCAAGGTCGTTGTGTTCCCTGCATCCTGGAGCTGCCCCAGCATCTTCTGATAGGAAAGGATCTGGCCGGAATAATCGCATCCCAGCAAAAAGAGGCGTCGCAGGAGCGCCGGTTTGTCCACCCGTGTCATCAACAAAATATCCCGCGAGAGCGTCGTCTCGATCAGGGATTCTACGATGTAGCGGGCCCACCGTTGTCGGTCCTCGATCAAGGCCGCTGCTCCCGGATACCCCCCGAAATAGACATACCGGTCGACGTCCCACCCGAAGGCATCCCTCATTTCGGCGAACGACCAATGGGTAATGTGGAGGACCTCGAATCTTCCTGCAAGGCTCTCCGTCAGCCCCCTCTGCATCAATAGAGGCGAAGAACCTAAGAGTACACACTTTAAAGAGACACCCTTCGCTGTGTCCTCGTCCCACAATCGCTTCACAACTTCCGACCAGCCTGGAACCTTCTGAACCTCATCTAGGACCAGCAGAGCTCCACCATCTTTCGCTTTCAGACGCCCGAGATCCCACTGCTGCTCGATCCAGGCGCGGTCCTGCAAGGTCGGCTCGTCCGCCGACGCATAGTGCGACCGGGTTCGACCCCCCTCCATCGCCTGGCGTGCCAGCGTCGTTTTCCCCGCCTGACGAGGCCCGGCCAGGACCTGCAAGAACCGACGCGGCTCTTTCAGTCTCGTTTGCAATGTTCGAAACAAGGGCCTTTTATCGGTTGCGCGGATCCTTCGGCACCGGCATCGTGTCGACCGTGAACTCCCCGGGCGCGATGAAGGCGACCGCGTGCCGCTCCGACCCGGACGACCCCGGGGGCCCTTCACCCCCGCCGTCTTTCTCCGGTGGGGCCTGGACGACCTCCTGCAGAGCCGGGGCCGTCATCGCGATCTTCTCGGGACGACCGTACAGGACCGGCGCCGTCATCGCGACCTTGGCCCGTCCCTCGTTGTTTCCCTGGATGTAGTCGAACAGGACGCGAAAACCCCCATAGAGCGCGTCGCGCCAAGCGCCGGTCATCACCACCTCGGCGACGACGTACCCCTCGTACTCCCGGATCTCGTACCCCTTTTCCTGCGAAACGATCTTGTGGCTGGGTTCGGGCACGGACTGGCACCCCCACGAAAGAACCGTCAATGCCAAAACGGCGAGAAGTCCGATTCCGACCGGTCCCGACCGCCGCCTCATCGGTTTGTCCGCCTCCATCCTCCTTCTCTTTCCTGCCGTTCCTTAGATTCCCGAAAACGGAAGAGCGGTCCATTTTTTTCGTCAACCCGATACTCCCCGGCTGGACCACCGGGATGGCAGCCCTTTCCTGGAAGTCTTGCATGACAAACGGTCTTTCACGCCCCCGGTGCGGCCCTGCAGAAGGCGGCCAGGAGCCGCCAGGTGTGGTCGAAGTCGGGAAGAAGGCAAGCGCGAATGGATTCCGATGTCTACGAAAGATCCATGTATGCCTTGGGGGTCAATAACTTCAGGGGGAGAAGTTGCCGGCGGCCGCCGTGATCGCCGGCCCCTTCCCCCAGGCTCGATCGATTTACGCCCCGGCGTTCAAACAGCGCCAAGTTGCTTCATCATGCCCATGCCATCCATCTGGCCCCAATGCTCCACAACCTTGCCACCGGCAATGCGGACGATGTCGATCACTCCGAAGGATACCNNGGAGCCAACAACTCGTCGACCAGACGAATATTTCCCCGATTGAAGACTTCCTTGATGAGGCGACTCAATAACGCTTTATTTTGTTCCGTTGACATGGATCGTTCTCCTTTCGTGAATAGGGAGCAATCCCGTCGCTTTTGGCCACCCCTCCCGGCGATAGGATTACGGAGGTTAGATAGGAAAAGAACCGCCAGGGATGCAAGCAACCCTTGATCCAGGATGGAGATGGCCATCCACCGAGGGAAAATACCGGATGGCAGGGGAAGCCGTTTCATGGCCTTCGGGCGGGATGCCGGCAAGTATTATTTCGTGATCTCCGAGAGAAAATCCCCGACGGTCTGTATGACCATCCCCGTCGTCCTCTTCGGTTTGTTCATGTACGGGCCGAAATGCTGTCGATCCCCGGTGAGAAAATGCGTCGCCTTGCATCGTTGTGCCGCGGCGAACACAGGACGGTCCTTCTCCGGAAGCGAAAGCTCGCACCGCTCTCCCGCCACATCCGGAACAAGGCGGACTGCCCGGAGCATCTCGGACAACCTGCCAAGGGATGCGGGATATTTCCTTTCCAGGTTCAGCCGCGCCTCTCCCAGGCAATACGCGCTGGTCACAACCTCCCAGTGACTTTCCGCGGCCAGTTCGATGACGAGAGACGCCTTCCCTTCCGGGTTGTGGGCGGCTGTGAACAGCACGTTCGAGTCCAGGAAAAGGCGGATCAACGCTTGCGACCCACCTTCTTCGAGATCCTGGACCGCTCCCCCGGGGAAAGCCGGTCTTCCCGCTCCCATCGGGCGATCTCTTCGTCCGCGTAGGTGTCCAACTCCACGACGGCAGCCGGCCGAAGCACCAGCTCCCCTTTCCGGTCCTCGACAACCAGGACGCCGCCCGCCTTGATCCCGAGGCGCTTCCGCATGGACGCCGGCAGGGTGATCTGCCCTCTTCCGGAAACGACGATATTCTCTTTCACCTTTGCACCTCCAATCCGATATTCAGAAATGCAGTTTAGCTGATATTCCGTATATAGTCAACCGGTTGTCCCTGTATCGCCGGGTGCCACGTCCCATAGTCCGCCGGCGCGGAGCGTTACGGCACGATCGCTCCGCAGGAACCGGCAGCGGGCGGCCCTCTCCTTGACCGAGAGGACACCAGTTCGACGGAACCACCGAGGTCCGGACCCGGTTCCTGCCTGTTCAAGAAATTCCACCTGGGCGATCCATGATGCAGAGCCTGTTCGAACCGCACTCAGCCTTTGCGCGGCGGAACCGTCACCTTGATCTCCTTGACGATCGCGAGACGCTCGTCGTTCGTGAAGAATGCTTCGGCTTTCTGACGGATGGCAGTTGCAACCTGAATCGCGTCAGGGGTCCGGATGCCGTATCGGGCGCACAGGTCCGAGGAGGTCTCGGCGACATCCGCATCGAACGGCACCATGGAGAGGTTCGGAAACGATCCCAGCAGGTCCCGATAGAGGGTGACGAGTCGTGCGTCTCCCGCCTTGCGGGCTCCCGTGAGGATCTCGTGAAGCGTCAGGACCGACGTCACCGCCCGGAGCCGCCCCGACTCGATCTTCTCGAACAGGCCCTCCGTGAAGGAGACGTATGCGGGGTTTTCCTCGAAGTGATAAATGAAGATGTTCGTGTCCAGAGCGACGATCCGCTGCCGCTCCGCCGTCACCCGGACAGTCCGCCCGGGGGTCATTCCCAGGATTCCCGTTCACGGCGCAGGAAGCGTTCGGCGCCTCCCAGGGAACGCCAGGCATCCTTCCCGAGGCCCCGCAAGGCTTTCGCGAAACTGTCCGGCGCGGGCCGGAGCACGGCCTTCCCCTCCTCGATGGCGAAATAGACCGTGTCGCCCTCCTTCAGCCGAAGCGCCCTCCGAATCTCCTTCGGGACGGTCACCTGGCATTTCCGGGTCAAGCGGCTCGATTTCGCCATTCGATTCTCCTCCTTNNTTCTCCGCAGGGCTTCTGCTTGTTTTTTCGGCCTCTTGCCTCACACCCCCGGAGCGGCCCTGCAGAAGGCGGCCAGGAGCCGCCAGGTGTGGTCGAAGCCGGAAAGGAGGCAGGTCGGTCTATCGAGTTCGGAGGAATCCGGCCAGCGAGACGATCCTCACCCCCTCGACTTCCCGAAGCGCCAAAAGGTCCTCATCGCCGTTGACCAGATAACGACAGCGGGCCGCAAGGGCGCAACGGATGAACTTGTCGTCGGCGGGATCCCTGCACCATGCCCGGTCGTCTTCCCGGA
>DQHV01000241.1:0-553 GCA_003524335.1 Candidatus Aminicenantota bacterium
TCCCTCCTCCGGCATGCCTTGTTTCTATGGTAATCTAGCGTTTTACGAATAATTGAGTCCTTCTTTCGTCTTTCAGCTCTGATACCGTAATTTCCTCGCTTTTCATCCAAATCGTGCCCTCTACGTGACTACGGAGGGCATACGGGCAGGAGTCCAATTTGAATGGACTGGTGACGGTCTCGAAGCTCCTCGGCCACGCGAATATCCAGATGACTCTCCGGTACTCGCATCCGACGCCTGAGAATATGCGGCGGGNNTGAACGCTTTTTTGGACAGGTCTTCGGTTTCGGCGGTCCGTTGGGTCGCGCGAATTTTCGGCACGCTTATCGCGGTTTTGGCGCTCGGCGGGATTTTGGGATCAATCACCTACCTAGCCTCCCACAAAGCGGACCGTACGGTCGACGTATATTTGGTCGATGCCGGAGTTCTCTTAATGGGCGTGGGTTGCGTCGTCGGCTGGTTCAAGGACCTTGCGGCCTCCCTCTTCATCCTGGGGGGATTCCTGGTCATTCTAGTGACGGCGCTCGCCTTTCCGGGTAAAGTGATGCAGGTG
>DQHV01000241.1:646-3395 GCA_003524335.1 Candidatus Aminicenantota bacterium
CAATTCAAGTCGGAACTGACATAAGCTCCATCCGGTCAGCTGTAAATTCGATTGAGTTAGACGTTAGCTCCTTGGAGTCAGCTATTAGCTCCATCGAATCAGACGTTAGCTCCATCCAATTAGATATTGGCTCCATCCAGTCAGATGTTAGCTCCATTCAGCTGGACGTCAGTTATANNGTACCTCAATTTTCTCAGCAAAATTAGGCAATTTCGTTTCTATAGGATTCTTAGAGGAGCTGTCAATCCGCTGTTGGATTTTAATATTTTGATTATCTGAACTAGTTCAGAGTTTGGGGGCCTCCCGGCCTCCATCGGCCTCAACTCGCACGCCTGGCTTTCCACTCCGGGTCATGCGTCTTGAACCTCGGCCCGGCCCGTGCTATACTCTCGACGCTAATTGCTTAAAGGAGGCTTAAGGTAATAGAACAAACGAAGTGGACTGTTTCGCATTATCGGCTCTATCAGGTTTATCTCGACCTAAAGAGCGGGATGCCGNNAAATAATTAGGCGACTTAAACATTCCCTCCCCGCTTCGCCGATGGCGCGGGGGCTTTGTATAAAAATAATTAGAAAATCACCGCTGGCAAATTGGACAACACCTGACCTTTATCTCATGACCAATCCCTTTTTCGCCGNNAATTACGGTAATGAGTTGCCAGGCACCGATTCCATCACTGGAAGCAAAAAAGAGGGTGGGTGGCAAGTTGGCAACGCTCAAGAGGCGCGGACTTCAACGGTCGCGAAACAGCTTTCCCTCAGAAAATAGTCCAGTTCGTCGTATCTTGAGCACCTCATCAGGAGCATCAGCATCTCTTCGCGGAGTTTCCTTTCAGCTTCCTTCCGGGTGGCTCCGACGGACCAGATATCAAGGCCAGGACAGGCGAAAAAGAAGTACCTGCCTTCCTTATCTCGATCTCTCTCATCCCTAGTATCAAGCGCCATCGGCTTTATCTTTCTCTCACTAATATATACGTTCGAGCTGCGGGAAATGATGCATCGCGCCATTTTATTTCTTGACGTAATCAAGAAATGCACATCATAATAAGCCCAATAAAGCGAGGAATGGCATCATGAAAAAGACCTCTAGTTTGCTGCTTCTTTTGTTAGTCATCGGAGGCGCGCTGGCCGAAGTCAGCCCGGTTTTAGCTATAGACGGGTTTTCCCGGGAAAAGGCGCTCGAGCATTTGAAAGTCCTGGCCGAAACTATCGGGCCGCGGCCGCTCGGGACTCCCCAGGAAAAAGCCGCTCTGACCTATTTCGCCGAAAAGCTCGCCGAGTTCGGCTGCCAGGTCGAATGGCAGCCGGTGACCGAAGGGAAGGGCCTGCTCGGATCAAGTGCCCTCAACACAAATAGTTTCAACGTCATCGGCCGGCTCCCCGGCAAGACTCCGCGTGAGATCATTGTCGGCGCCCATATCGATTCGGCCTCTCCCGAAATCCCCGGGGCCAACGATGATGGTTCCGGGGTGGCGACGATCATCGAGCTGGCCCGGGTCCTGGCCCAGGAGCCGCACGACGCCACCCTGGTCTTTGTCGCCTTCTGCGGCGAGGAGTCGGGACTTATCGGGTCGAAATCCTTCGTCGAACAATATCCGCTTGGGAATGTTGCCCTAATGCTCCAGCTCGACATGGTCAGCAATGATTCCCCCCTCCTGCTCTTCGTCGACACCAAGAAATCACAGGCGCCTGCCTGGCTGGTCTCGGCCAGCATCGACGTCTTTCATTCTCTGGGCTACCGGAATATCAAATATCCCGTTTTTTTCCAGAGCCTGAACAATGCTCTGGGGGGCGCCACCTCCGACCACGCTCCGTTCCTCGAGAAAGGGATACCGGCGATCGGGTTTGTCACGGACATCGGTTTTCCCATCCACACTCCCAATGATTCCATGGAATACTTCGAACCCGCGGGCCTGGAGCGGAGCGGCCGTCTCATCATTGAGCTCATCCGGAAGTTCGACGGCGGCCAGCCGGAGACGAAAGTCGGCCACTACATGCTCGTCATGGTCGGAGAAAGGCCGCTCTACATCCCGCTGGTCTGGCTGAAAGTCCTCATCGTCCTATCCCTGGGAATTGGCTTCGTGGCCTTTGTCCGTCTCTATCGNNAAGTCCTGGCCCAAGCTCCTGGTCATCAACCTGATCATCATCGTGGCGATGCTCTGTTCCATCTGGCTCATGCAGCGGGTCAGCGGCCAGCGCACGCCCTGGTATGCCCATCCCGATCCCTATGTCTTTTATGCCTTTCTATTTTTTATCCTGGGGATCTGGCTGAGCTTGCAGCTCACCCGGAAATGGAAGCTGAGGAGAAATTCTTTCTTCTATTTCGCCCGTGCCTCCATCTACTTGACCGCCCTTATCGGCCTTGCCTGGCTGGCTTCCGGACCCCGGCTGGCGCTCTTTCCAGCGGCCGGCCTGCTGTTTATCAGCCTGGCCTGTCTGGCGCCCTGGGCCTGGCTCAAGGGCTTGCTCTGGGTTCTGAGTCCTTTCTGGATTTTCCGGATGCTCGTCCTGTCCGAGTGCGACAAATTCATCTTCCGGAGTTCAGCCATGGCTTTCGCCGCGTTCAAAACTTTGGCCTTGACGCTCATTTTTTGGACGGTCCTGGGGCTCATTTTCTTTCTCTGGACGATGCCTTTCCTCCTGGGATTTGCCGCCGTCTACCGAAGCGGTCGGGGAGACCTCTGGGCGCTGAAGAAGTTCCGCCGGCCAGTGGCGCTTATCCCGATCGGAATATTCGTAATCGGAGGCGC
>DQHV01000204.1 GCA_003524335.1 Candidatus Aminicenantota bacterium
AGGGTGGCTATCGAGGACCCCGCGGAGGGCCCAGTTATCGGCCTCGGTTCCGGAGGCGGTGAAGAAGACCTCGCTCCGCTGGGCGCCCAGCGCCTTGGCTACGTATTCCCTGGCCTGGGTGACAATCTCCTTGACGGCCCGGCCGATCGGGTAAATGGAGGAGGGATTCCCGAAGTGCTCCCTCAAAAACCAGCACATCTTGTCCGCCACGCCCGGGTCAAGAGGGGTGGTGGCGTTATTATCAAGATAAACGAACCTGTCTTTTTTCTGGATATCAGACATTGCAGTACTCTTCCTACAGGTTGAAATCGAACTCCAATCCGGTCGGGCGGATCAACGCCTTCAGGCTGTCCTTAAAAAATCCCGGAAATCTACGAATCTTCGAACCTAGGCCAGCTTCTCCTGGAGGATCTTAACGACTTCCAGACCCGCCCGCTTCTGCCCCTCTTCGGCAGCAGCGCCGATGTGGGGGCTGGCGATCACGTTGGGATGGTCGATCAAGGCAAAATCCACGGGGGGCTCCTTGTCGAAGACGTCCACCGCAGCGGCCCTGACCTTGCCTGAATTGAGCGCTTCGAGGAGCGCGGCCTCATCCACGACGCCGCCCCGGGCGGCGTTGACAAGGATGACGCCATTCTTCATTTTCAGGAATTCCTCTCGGCTGAGGATGGGTTTCGCTTGCTTCGGAGTGTGCAGCGTGATGATATCGGACTGGACCAGCAGTTCATCCAGCCCGACTTGGTTCACCCCCAACCTCGTCTCGACCTTGATGACGTCATAGACAACCACCTTCATCCCGAAGGCTAAGGCGCGCTCGGCGACGGCCAGGCCGATCCTCCCGCCGCCGATGATCCCAAGGGTCTTCCCATAGAGTTCGGTCCCGGAGAGCGCCTTCTTCTCCCACTTGTGTTCCTTCATGGACAGGTTGGCCCGGCCGAGCTGTCGGACGGCGCCGAGCATCAGCCCGAACGTGATTTCGGCCACGGAGATCGTCGTCGCCGCAGGCGTGTTGGCCACTTTGATACCTTTTTCCTTCGCCGCCGCGGCATCGACGTTGTCCAGCCCGATCCCTGCCCGAACGATCATCTCCAGGCCGGCCGCGGCCTCGATGACCTTGCGCGTGATCTTTGTGGCGCTGCGGACGACCACGGCGTTGAAAACGGGGATGGTCTTGATGAGCTCGGTTTCATCCATGCCTGTCTTGACGGTCACTTCAAACTGGGGCAGGGACCTGAGCTTAGCGGTGGCTTCTTTATCCAGCGAATCGGCCAGCAGGATCTTCTTCATTTCCAATTCTCCCTCAAAATGGTCTCGGCCGCCGCCAGGGATCGACCTTTCTCGAACGAGTACCCGAGGTCGAGGAGCGTCATCTCGAGAGCCGCCAGAGAGGTGATGACGTCGAAACCGCCCATATAGCCGAGATGAGCGATGCGGAAGAACTTCCCTTTGTTCGGATCCTGGGCCCCGGCGATGTAGGCCTTGTACTTGGCCTGCATCGTCTTTACCAGCTTGCTGCCGTCGATTCCCGTTGGCGTCTTAATGGCAGTCAGGATGTTGCCTGGTTTCTTGGCCAGGAGTTCAAGCCCCAGCGCGTTGACGCCGGCCCGGGTGGCCTCGCCGAGAATCCGGTGGTGTTCGAGCATGGCCTCGAGACCCATGGATTTGATGATGTCCAAGGCTTTTTTCTGCTGGATGATCAAGGACACCGCCGGTGTCCAGGGCGTGGTCTGTTTTTCCAGGTTCTTCTTGGCTTTCGTGGCGTCGAAGTAGAACCTGGGAAGCTTGGCAGTGGCGACCAGCTTCCAGGCTTTCGGACTGAAGGCGATGTAGGCCAAGCCGGGCGGTATCATGAAGGACTTTTGCGACCCGGATACGAAAATATCGACCTTCCATTCGTCCATCGGACAGGGAGTGGCCCCCGCTCCAGAGATCCCGTCCACGACCAGGATCGCCTCGGTCTGGGCGACGACCTCGCCGAACCCTTTGATGTCGTAGATCGCGCCGCTCGAGGTCTCAGAGAGGGTGGCGTAGACGGCTTTGACTCCTGGGTTTGCCTTGAGCTCAGCCGCCAGCTGTTCTTTGCTGAAGTCTGCGCCCCAATCTAGGACGATCTCTTTGACACTCACGCCGTAGGCCTTGAGGATGTTGCCCCATCTCTCGCCGAACTTGCCGCCATTGATGGAGATAACCCGATCTCCAGGGCTCAGGGTGTTGACGATGGCCGTTTCCATGGCCCCGCTGCCCGAAGAAGTCAGGATAAAGACATCTTCTTTGGTTCCGAAAACATACTTAAGCCCTTCCGAAACCTGCATGAAGATTTCAGAAAATTCCGGCGTCCGGTGGTGAATGATAGGCTCGGCCGCCGCCGAAAGGACGCTATCAGGGACCGGCGTCGGCCCGGGGGAGAGAAGATAGTATTTTTTTAACATAAAAAGCCTCCTCGAATAAGATTAGAATGAAATGGACAAATTGACCTTTCCTACGTTATCAGAGTTATCCCCCCGAGTCAACGAAATGCCCCCAGGACCGGCTGTCCTGCCGCTTCAGAGCTGGCGGAAGAGCTCAGTGAGCAGGGCCGTCCGCTGGACCAGTGAGGACAGAAGGAGGTGTTCGTGCTTGGCGTGGATACCGTCTCCGTCAGGCCCCAGGCCGTCAAGCGTCGCCACCCCCAGGCTCGAGGCAATCGAGGCGTCGGAACCACCACCGGTCCGTCCCTCCGCAAGGCTGATCTCCATGGCCGCGGCAATCTTCTTGGCCTGCTGGAAGAGCAGGATGGAGGCCCTCGTCTTTTCCATCGGGGGGGTCAGGCTTTCTATTTCAAACTTGAACTTGGCGCCGGGCCTGGCCGGCTTCAGATGTTTGAACGCGCCGACGATCCTGTCCTTCTGGGCGGAGTTCCAGAACCGGATGTCCATGACCGCCCAAGCCGTCTCGGCCACGACGTTGGCCTTTTCGCCGCCTCCGACCAGGTTGACGCTGATGGTGACACCCGGCGTGGCCAACCTGCCAAGGCGATGGAGCTGGCCGATGAGCTCCTCTATAGCGTTGATGCCCTTTTCCGGAGTCCCGGCGTGAGCCGCTCTGCCTTTGACCTCGAGCCGGATGACAAGCCTTCCCTTGCGCTGGGTTTTCAAGCCGCCCCCCGGAAGGGCCGGCTCCAGACAAAGGACGAGCTTTGAACCTCTGGCCAGCCGGGCGATCTTGTCCCGTGAAGCATCATAGCCGGTCTCTTCGGCCGAGTTGATGAACACCGCGATCCTTCGCGCCGGCCGCAGGCTGAGCTGATGGAGGGCCTTCAGAGCAAACACGGCTTCAACCAACCCCGCCTTCATATCCAGCGTGCCGGGGCCATAGACCTTGTCTCCGGAAATATAGAAGGGCATCTGGTCAATCTTGCCCACGGGCCAAACGGTATCGATGTGGGTAAGGACGAGGATTCTCCCATCGGTCGAGGACCTGAGCGAACCCGGGAATTCGACGAGATGGAGATCGCCGATCTTCTTCTGCGGGAAACGGGTGATCTTGGCCCCCGTCTTCTTGAACTCGCCGACAACAAAGGCCGAACAGGCATCCACTGCCTTCTTGTCTTGGGAAGGGGATTCCAGGCCGACGATGTTTTTCAAGAGATGGACCATCTCTCCTTGGCGGGACTTGAAATACCGGTTGAAATCCATGGAGCGCCTCCGGTTGAGTAATCTATCACACCCCGCTGCAAATTGCACAGCGAAAATATCTCTATTTTCCTTGGAGGAGGTTCTTGATCACTTGATACAAGCGGCTCCCCTTTCTGAAGATCCTGCCCACGGGGCGCTGTTTCAGCCGGATGGACCGGTAAAAGCAGACTTCATGGCAGCACAGGCAGTGGATGCACCGGGCCTCATCGACCCGGGCCCTGTCCTGGACCAGGCTGATTGTCTTGGCCGGGCAGATATTGATGCAGTCCAGACAGGCGGTGCATTTGGAAGGGATGACTTCAGGGGTCAGGATGAGCTGGCCGGACACGTAGGCATAAAAAAACGACGGCAACCAGTGCCGGAACAGGCCGGTGGCCGCCCAGGAAGGCCGGAAATCCCTGGTCTCGATATCCTCAACCTTTTCTCCGACTATATCGATTGAGCTAAGATCGCCGACTCCGAGACCTCTGGCCTGGGCTTCGGATGTTGTCAATACTTGGAGAGGATCATACCCGGCGATACGAGAAGCGACGGCGTCCACCGCGACACCGTCCGCGCCGGAGATGACCAGGCCGATCTTCTTGGGGAGCCCGGAGGAAGGGCCCTCGCCTTCCATGCCGACCACGGCATCCATGATAGTGAACTGCCGGGGGAAGGCGGAGAACACGTCCACCAGCATCCGGGAAAAGAGGTCGTTGCGGGGGAAGCGGCGGTGGCCGTCGAGCCGGAATCCATAGGGGATGACGCCGTACATGTTCTTGACGGCACCGGTAAAGATGGTGAAAGAGTGAGTCTTCAGCTTGGGCAGGTTCAGGACCAGGTCCGCTTCCAGGACGGGCCGGGCAACGTAGACCGACTTCAAGACCGCCCCCCGCAGAGGGATTTTGACAAACCCGCTTTCTCTCAGGTTAACGAGAGATACCCCCACCTCAGCACAGGCCTGACGGAAGCCGGTGGCCAGGAACTCGTCACCCCGGCCGAAGTTGACATCGTCTCCGACGGTCAGGCGCAGGCCCCGCTCCAGCAGCACTCGCAGGACTTCCCGGACGAATAGGGGATGCGTGCAGATGGCCCGGTCCGGAGGGGCATGAGGGGAGAGGTGGTTGATCTTGACAAAGACGCTTGTTCCCGGGTCCAGGAAAGGCCCGGAGCCTCCGAAGAGCTCGAGGCTCCTGCGCACCGCGCCGGACAATGCCTCGGCTTCATAAGATGAACATTTCACAACGGCGACCCTGGCCCGTCCAATCGGGTTCAGACTCGCGGCCGCGGTCTGTTCGCTTTGTTTCATCGGCTTTTGTCCGCTATTTTAGTCGAAGGGGACTCCAAAGGCGAGAGCCGGTACGTTGGAAAAGCTGACGGGCGTTGATTTATGGCCGGTTTTGCCGTACATTAAAAATGTCAGGAACCGATGATGACCAGGAGAATGACAGGATCAAGGCCGGCCGCATTGGCCTTCCTTTCTGTCATCGTCATCACGGCCGCGATGGTCTCCCTCAAGGCCGAGATCTTCTATCCCTGGAAAGGAACGCACATCGGCGCATTGGAGGAAAAAGAATGGTTCGGCCTCGTGCTGGCCCCGGCCAGGGGCGTTTTTTTTGGGCTCCGCCTCCGGGTCCAGAAAGAGGGCCAAACGGCTGAGGGAGAGGATTTTTTCTTTCTCGTCTCGGAAGTGGGCCCTCATTCCCCGGATGGCTCATATTCCCGAATGACGGCCGACCTGAGCCTTCCCTTCAAGCAGGGTGATGATACGCCCGTCCTGATCAAGCCTCCCTCCAAATCAAACACCCTGATTCTCGAATGGTCTCGGCAGGATGAGAGGACCGTGCTCGGCCGGATTCGGGCTCCGAAAAACGTCTCTTTCCAGATCATCCACTATTTTCCCTGGGGACTTAAAGGAAAACACCGGCTTCTGCCGGACGGTCAGGTCCAGGCAGAAAACGAAGAGGGCAAAACTTATCACTACCTCTTCTGGACCCATCGGCCGGGCGAGTCAATGGCTTTGCCTGAGGACCAGGGCCTGTCGCTGTCCTATTCCACAGAAAAGGAGAGGACCGTTTACTTCATCGCCGCAGTGGGTGAAGATCCTAAAGTGCTGAGCAACCAGATCTATCGCTACAAGAACTGGAAAACCATAGAGACCTTTCTCCGTGAAGAGGAGACACGCTACCAGAATAAGCGGGTCAAAGTCGATGGCCTTTTTAAGGGAGCCGCTGAGGCCGTCAGCAACAACCTCTTCTGGACGACCCTCTACCAGCCGGACCACCACCGGCTCTACACTCCGGCGGGCCGGCGCTGGGTATTTCCCGAGCCCACCGGATCGCCCGATCACTGGACGATCTTCGAATGGGATTCCTTTTTGAACGCACTCGAGATTTCCATCGAGAGCGGGCGGCACGCCCGAGACGTCGTTGCGGCCGTCCTGGAAACGCAATATCCCAACGGCAATATACCCAACTGGAGAAGCCGGTCGAGCGGCACGCCAGACCGCTCCCAGCCTCCGGTCGGGGCCTATGTCGTCCTCAAGCTCTTCGGCCGTCTCGGGGACATGGACCTCCTCAAAACCGCCTATCCCTATCTCCTGAAATGGCATGCCTTCTGGAAGGCGCCCAAACCCGACGGCCGGCCCCGCCGCGATGGCAACGCCGACGGTCTGCTCGAATGGGGCTCGGACTCCGACCTGGTCGCCGGCGCCGTTCCGCCATGGCAAGAAAATGCCGGAGGCAAACAGAGAGCGATGTGGGAGTCAGGGCAGGACGACCTGCCGAACTGGGAAGAGGCCGCATTCAGCGATAGCGCGGGGACCTTAACCATGAACTGTCTGGATCTCAATTGCCTCTATGCTCTGGATGCCTACTGCCTCTCCCAGATCGCCAACATCCTCAACCTCCCCGAAGACTACAGCTCCTACCTTCTAGAATACGAGCAAATGAAGACTCTTATCAACGAGAAGCTCTGGAACGAGCGGGAGGGCTTCTACTTCGACCGTCACTGGGACGGTTCTTTCTCCCGGCGGAAGGCCGCCTCGAATTTCTACCCGCTTCTGGCCAAGATACCGGATGCCCGCAGAGCCTCGCTGCTCATCAGGCGGCTTCTCAACCCCAAGGAATTCTGGGGCGAGTACATCCTGCCCTCGATCTCGCGCGATGATCCTCTTTTCAAGGATCAACAGTACTGGAGAGGGACGATCTGGCCCCCGACCAACTATCTCGTCTATCAGGGTCTCAAGGCCTGCGGGTTCGACGCCGTGGCCACAGAATACGCAGAGAAGGGCCTGTCGCTCTTCTTGCGCAGCTGGCAGAACTTCCAGCTCTGCCCGGAAAATTTTGATTCCCGAACCGGCGAGGCCGGCGGGCAGAGATACCGGAGTTGGGGGCCGCTATTTGCCCTGATCGCCATCGAAGAATACCTGGATTTCACTCCCTGGGACGGCTTTCGCTTCGGCATCCTGGACCCTGAGAGAAAGGGAAAACTGGGCCGGATAGCAGTCCAGGGAAGGCACTACCAGGTGGAGGTTTCCTCGTCTGAGACCAAGCTCAGAGAAGAAGAAAGGGAGATAGTCCGGGCCGACGGAGGGGCGGTCTTCCGGCATTTTCTCTATTCCGAGAACGAAGTATCTTTTGAGATCAAGTCCCTGAAGCAGCGAGAGGTCGAGGTGCGATTCCTGAAAAAAGGGAAATACCAGCTGCTGATAGACAGTCAACTCAAGAAGATTTTCAGGGGCGATTCCCAGAAATTCGAGGTGCCCGAGGGAGAGCACTCGGTCCTCGTCCAGCTCCTCGAAGACGAGGGCTAGCGGGAGGCCCGGTAGGCCCGCTTCAGAGTGTCACCCCTTAACCCCTGTCTCAGCGCCTCGAGCGCCAGCACCTCTTCGGGCGGGATGTTCCCCAAGTTGGCATTTACGCCGAAGCGGAGGATGAGGTCCTGCTGCTGGTTCTTGAGCGGCGCTTCCCAGACCAGATCATCGACATCCGCGCCGCCGGCCAGGATCCGGTCGATTTCTTCGGCCCTGGTCCTGCCTTCCCGGTCGAAGATACCGACGCCCCGGCCCGCCTCCCTCGCCTCGATTATCACCTTGAAGGCGCCGTTCCCGAGGTCCTCCCGGATGAGCTCATGGACGGCCTCGATGGGAAGCGCCTCCGCGGGGTCTTTCTTCCCGACTTCAGTGATGACCTTAAACCCCTGGCCTATAGCTCGTCGGATCACGTCGCGGCGGGTCGGCCGGTCCATCTCGATCGTGCCGTCCGATACCTCAATGGCAGTGAATCCGAGCTGACCCGCCCTCACCAGATAAGCCGGCAGCGTCCTCTGCCAGACAGAGACTTCAAGAAATGTGCCGCCGGGCATGACATCGATTCCGGCCCCGGTGATGAGCTCGTTCTTCTTCCTGAGATCGTCCCGGTTATAGAAGGACGAGGTCCCGAAGGTGAGCTTGATGATATCGACATAATCGCCGGCGGTCTGGACCAGGTCCCTGAGCAGGTGTTCGCCCAGACCCTTATCGATCACCATGGTCAGGCCGGTTCGGCGAGGTTTAGCGCTTCTTCCCGGACAGGGGATTGAAAAGGCCCCTTCCCATGCCTTGTCGGACATGTTTATCTCCTTTTAAGAGACCCGCCCTCCAGGAGGTCCCCCCAGCAATCCAGCGGACCGGAGAGGACGCTGCCGAAGAAGGCGCTGGTCCTGTGCCGGGCAAGTTCCTGGCAGGCTCTTCGCCGCGCCTCGGCGAGGTCTGCGCAGTCGAATCCCGGCACAGGAATCCGATCATACAAGATGGTCGTCTGGCTGAGCTTCTCCGAGATATTGGCGAACAGATACTGGGTCACCTGCCGATCCTCACGGAGGGGCCGAAGAACGAAAGTCCCAAACCCTTCCTCAACCCTCGGGAAGAGGAAGACGACAGCGGGGTCGATAAGGCTTTCCTCCGGATAACGATAGGACGACAGGTCGATGGCCTTTTTCTGACTCCATTCATCAGCGCACGCGATTCCTTGAACGGCGGGCAGAAAACGCGTGAAATGGCGCCGCAGCGTTCCGATTCTGACGTTGTCGGCGAGCGAACCCATGAACCAGCGGACGCTCCGGCCTTGGTGCCGGAAGTGGACCGTCTCGGTGGAGAAGAGGGAGAGCCCGCGCTCCAGGCCGCTGAGGAGGNNGCACCAGGCCGCTGAGGAGGTAAACGGTCTTGCCGCTGCCCGCTCCTCCGATGACGACAAAGAGCCGATGCCGAGAGGGTTCATAGAGCGCGCAAGCATGAAGGTTGTAGATGCGATGTTTTTTTTCCAGCAGAAAGAGGGCAAAACGGTAGAGGAATCCCAGGTTGCCCCACAGGCTGAACCGCGGGTCCGATGCCCGCCGGCTCAAGTCGGTCAAAGGCCCCGTCCAAAAAGCCCGGGTCCCGGAGATTCGATAGCGGGCCGGTGCTGCGGGGTCCTCCATTACCGAGACGCTCCCATCGGCGCGAGAGGAATATGGGATTCGCCCGACCTCGCGGAAATCGGTGTGCAGCGAGTGGACTTCAAGCGGAGGGGGCAAGACCGGGAGGAGGGATTCCCGGTTGGCGGTCAGGGCCACTGTGGCCTCTAGTATGCGGACGCCTTGACGAGACTTGTTTGGGTCCACCTCGCGTCTCCGCCCTGTATNNAAGGGATGTCCGGCTCAACAAAGCGATAACCGAGCTCTCCTAGCTGAACCTCACACTTTCCGGGCCGGCGGGAGTCAGGATGCCGCGTCCGATTGCCTACGATACCGATCGCAATTATAAAATAGATAAGGTTTAGATGCCGGCCGGGCCGTCCTGCCGGACCGAGTCGGCGGAATCGAAGACGAACGCTGAAAGGACAAACGCGGCCGCCCCCAGCGCACCCATCACCAGGAACGGCGCGCTGATGCCGAAACGGTCGGACAGGAAGCCGGAGAGAAGCGAGACCAGGGCCCCGGCCAGCAACTGGAGGTTGGAAGCCAAGCCGAACGCCTGGGGCTGGCA
>DQHV01000075.1:0-158 GCA_003524335.1 Candidatus Aminicenantota bacterium
CCGGTTTCGCCGGTGATGAGAACATTGACGTTGCTGCCGGCGGCCTGGGCCAGAAGTTCCAGACAAGAAGTGATCTTTGGCGAATCTCCGATAATGTCCTTCCTTTTCAAAACGACCGGCGGCTTCCCCGATTTTCTTTCCGCTCGATATTCCAGAGC
>DQHV01000075.1:253-7038 GCA_003524335.1 Candidatus Aminicenantota bacterium
GTCGCAAATGAGCTTGTCATCATCGATGATCAGAACAGTCGCCATCGGATTTCCACCTGTTTTAATTGTTAAAAAATTCTAGAAAAAGAAATGAACTTTGTCAAGCCCCGCCGGCGCGCCCGGCGGGAGTCAAAAGGCCGTCTTCTCAGGGCTTGAGGGAGATCTCCTCCCTGTAATCCACGGAGATCCTAACGCCTGCCTTGGGCGGGAGGAGGTCTTTGGCTCTCTTTAGGTCGGCCGTGAAATTGTCGTCATAGAAGAAGATGGTTTTCCGGCGATGGTCGCGGCCGCGGAGTTCCTCGCTTGTTGCCCAGGAGTAGGCTCCGCGAAGATCCCATTATGTCTTTTTGCGATCCAAGACGATCAAGGCGACACCCGCGACGAGCGCGACTCCTCCTACAATGGGAGGCAGCGGGATGGTTTTCTTCGTATCCGCCGAGAGCTTGATGGAACCGATATCAAGGATTTTCTCCCTGGTCGTATATTGGATACCCTGATAGACCAGAGCCAAGACTCCTAGAACGATGAGAACAATACCCACAAGCTTCATGGAATTANNGAGAATGACTTCCCGCTAAAGGACCAACGCGACCACTAGGATCACAATACCGACGACTGCGATGATGAGGAGATCTCTTGAGGAGAGACCTCCCCCGGCATCGGAGGCCGTGATCACGTCTTGCCCACTGATCACCAGCTGAGTTGACGTGCCCGCCTGTTGAAGTACCGGTTTTTGAAGAGCGGCGGCATAGGAAGAGACCAACGCAATCATCAACAGGATACCCAGGATCTTAACCCGTCTTCTCATTCGACTTCTCCTTTTTTGAAGTGTTTTCAAGCCGGGCTTTTTCTATATATATAGCCCTGACCTGTAGATAGTGCTTTCGGATAAACTCCTCACCAGGGGAAAGACGGAGAGCCTGACCGAGGGACTCTAAAGCCGGGACAAGCCTACCTTGATTGGCGTAAGCCAGGCCCAGGACGTCGTGGGCGTAAGCGCTTTTTGCGTCCAAGCTGAGGGCTTTAAGGGCATAAGCCTCAGCCTCCTCGGCCTTGCCTTCTCTAAGGCTGACCATGGCCAGGCTGTACACGGGATAGGGATCATCGCTGAGGGATTCTTTGGCTTTTTCCCACTGCTCCCTCGATTTTATGAATTCCGACCTCCGGTAATAAGCCGTGGCCAGATTGATGGACGTCAGAGGGTCATTTTGCAGAGCGGGAAAAGGGAAAGGGCTTTGACCGGGGACCACGGCCATCATCCACCGGGACTGGTTCCGCCCCTTTCCCAGCTCCCAGACCTTCATGAAATCCCCGGACGTCATGGCACTCCGGCCTCCGAAATAAGGGTCGTGGAAGATGATCTGGTCCTCGTCATCATCAAACCCGATGACCACCCGGTAGTGTCCTTTGGCGATCTGTTTTGTGGCTTTAGTCAGAACGATCACCGGGATGTCTTTCCCAACCAGATCCTTCAAGATCCGCAGGTTTCCCTGGAAAGAGTAGCTCTCAAATCCTTTGGTTCGCGGATACAAGACCAGATCGGAGTTATAGGTCGCCTGGCTTTCGGAATTATAGATTTCATCCGTGATTTTCCGCTGGCTGAAGGATCGCGTTTCATTCCAATAGTTGAGGACCATAGCCAAGCAGGCGGGGCCGCAATAATTTCTTTCCAGCCATTTTTCGAAGGGAACCGTCTGGATCAGATATCCCTTTCCAGGCTTGATTTTCTGGTATTTGAAAACCTGAGCGGAAAAGAGACAGGGGGTAATCAGCCCCAGGCCTGCGAGGAGTCCCCATATCCGTCTTGAGGCCCGGACCTTCGGCCAAATCATTTTGGCGTTTCCCCCCTAAAGAATTTTCCGTCCCTGTAACAGTCGAACGATCAGAACGATCACGGCGATGACCAGAAGAACGTGTATAAGGCCGCCGAAGGTGTGAGCCGTAACAAGACCCAGAAGCCACAGGACAAACAGTATGACTAAGATTGTCCAAAGCATATTGACCTCCTTTTTTTTCTTTTGCCTCTCGCTGTCCTGCGCCCCTCCGTTATTGGATAGTACGATGGACTGGGGAGAAGCTACCTGTCCAAGTGCAGTTTTCATGCCATAATCTTTCCCCATTCTCAGAATGCCAGGAAATTGATTTCCTCTCTGGAAAAGGCGGAATTTCAGGTGACCGGCGATCCGAAGTCTCCGGTTAGATAAATTGAGCTGTTTTCCCGGCTATGAAATTATCCTATAAAACAGCACATTTCCTATTAAACGATATANNACTCTGCCCTTCGGGTTATTAGAAGTCGCTATCTCCTCTTAGTCAATCGGTAAACGATCAGGATCAGGATGGCTCCAAGAATCGCTCCGATGAACCCGGCAGGCTGGCCTTCTCTATACCAGCCGAGGCGTTGACCGATGTAGGTCGCTACAAAGGACCCGGCAATGCCGAGAAGAATCGTAATGATGAATCCGCCCGGATCTCTTCCCGGCATGAGGAACTTGGCGATAACCCCAACCACAAGACCGATAACAATCGTCCACAAAATATCCATACGACCTCCTTTAAATGATTAAATGATTCAGCTTTTCGCCTTTTCCTGCGCGGCCTTTTTCAGCTTATCGTTGGCGATGACAGCGATATCCACCCGGCGGTTTTTCTGTCGGCCTTCGGGGGTATCGTTCATCACGATCGGCTGCGTTTCGCCGTAGCCGGCGGTCGAGAACCTCGCCGACTTCACCTCGAGTGTCGCCATGTAAAAAGCCACGGTCTGAGCGCGGTCCTTCGAAAGGCTCATATTGTAGTCATCCGATCCGGTGTTGTCCGTATGGCCTTCAATAAGAATGTTGGTATCGGGATATTTATTCAGGATTTTGGCCAGCTCGGCCAGGTTTGTTTGGCTGACCGGCCGGAGGTCGGACTTGTCAACGTCAAAAAGAATCCCGCTGTCAAAGGTGATTTTAATGCCTTCCCCGATGCGCTGAACTTCGGCCCCTTCAAGATCCCGTTGCATTTCCGCGGCCTGTTTGTCCATATAATTCCCAATGAAGGCGCCGGCCGCTCCGCCGACGGCCGCCCCGAGAATAGCGCCGAGCAGGGTGCTTCCGGCGGCATGGCCGATCACCCCGCCGAGGACGGCGCCGCCGGCGCCGCCGATTACTGCGCCCCGCGTGGTCTTGTTCCAGGACGCGCAGTCGACGGCCGCCAATAAGAATACCATCAGGACGAATACCGTCAGAATTCTCTTCATGGGTGATCTCCCTCTGTCCAAATCATTTTGTCCTCCTTCTTTTCCTTGGCCTCTCGCTGTCCTGAGCCTATCTTTTTTTGAAAGTATAACGGGCTTGGGAGAAGCCACCTGTTTTTATGCAGTTTTCATGCCAACATCTTTTCGCATTCAAAGAGTGACCGTCATCAGCGCGACCTACTCAAAGACAGGGGAGGTGGAGGCTTCTCTGTGACCAGCGCTAGCTTGAAGCGGCTTTGGAGAACGGGGATAAAACCCGAGCATTCAACAGTCTAAATATCGGAACCTATGTGCGCAGCAGCGGCTTGCTTTTGAGCTTCAAGCTCTTCGAGAATCAGATGGAAGGAAAATAAAATTTGAGTCGGCGCGACCACTCGGCCAAGGCTGGAAATTTCGCGGCGAGGGCCGCCCCTGGACTTGATATCCGCAGGGGAATCGTCTATTTTAGTTATTTCACATGAGCGATTGCAGGGTCGTCGTGACGGGAATGGGGACCGTGACGTCCGTGGGGATCGGTCTGGGCGATTTCTGGACAGGATTGATCACCGGAAAAAACGGTATCTCGCGGGTCACCCGTTTCGACGTCGCCGGTTTTCCCTCGACCATGGCCTCCGAGGCCAGAGATTTCGACCCGGAACGCTGGATGGATAAGAAGTCCGCCGCGCGGATGGACCGGTTCAGCCAATTCGCCGTGGCCTCCGCCGAGATGGCTGTGGCTGACAGCGGCATTTTGAGTTCGCCTTTTCGACAGGAGAGGGCGGGCGTCATCATCGGCTCCGGGATCGGCGGATCAGAAACGATCGCAAGCGGCCAGGCCAAGTTGGCCGCGAAGGGCCCACGGGCTCTCGACGCGTTTTTTGTCTCCAAGCTCCTCATCAACATGGCTGCTTGCATGGTCTCCATCCGCTTCGGCTTCAAAGGGCCTTTGGCGGCGCCGTCGGTTGCCTGTTCCACAGGGGCCAACGCGATTGGCGACGCCTTCCGGATCATCCAACGGAGTGATGCGGACATCATGCTGGCCGGCGGTTCCGAGGCCTGCCTCACGCCCCTCGCCTACGGGGGTTTCTGCGCCAACCGCTCGATGTCGCGGCGGAACGACGAGGTCGCCCGAGCCTCGCGGCCGTTCGACAGGGGCCGGGACGGTTTTGTCATGGGCGAGGGAGCGGCGGTCGTCGTCCTGGAGAGCCTGGAGTGCGCCCGCAACCGCGGGGCCCGCGTCTATGCCGAACTGGCCGGGTACGGGAACGCGGCCGATGCCTACCACATCACCTCTCCCGATCCCAGGGGCGACGGCATGGTCCGGGCGATGAATTTGGCGCTGGACGATGCGGGGCTGAAACGCGAGGAGGTCGGCTACATCAACGCCCATGGAACGTCCACCGTCCTTAACGATAAACTCGAAAGCGGCGCCATCATGGCGGTCTTCGGCCCGCACTCCCGCGCCCTCAAGGTCAGCTCGATCAAGTCCATGATCGGCCATCTTCTGGCCGCGGCCGGCGCTGTCGAATTCGTCGCCACGGTCATGAGCGTCCACACCGGAATCTTGCCGCCGACGATCAATTACGAGGAGCCTGACCCCGACTGTCCTCTGGATCACGTGACGGGCGGCGCGGAAAAGCTCGACCTCAGGGCGGCACTTAGCAACTCCTTCGGCTTCGGCGGCGGAAATGCCTGCCTGGCGATCAAGAGATACGGGAGCGAGCAGTGAAGATCCCCCCGCTTCGAATCGGCGACCTGACGGTGCCTCTCCCCATCATCCAGGGCGGCATGGGAGTGAGGGTTTCGCTCGCCCGCCTGGTCGCCGCCGTAGCCAACGAAGGCGGGATCGGGACCATCGCCGCTGTCGGCCTTGGAGATATCGAAGCATCCAAGCTCGATTTCGAACGCGCCTGCCGCGAGGCCTTCATCTACGAGATCCGCAGGGCCAAAGGCCTGACCAAGGGTCCGATCGCCGTCAATATTCTGGGCGTGCTGAGCAACGCCCGGGACCTAATCGAGACAGCCGTCCGGGAAGGGATTAAATTCATCGTCTCCGGAGCTTCACTGCCCCTCAGGCTCCCGGAAATGACCGAGGACCCGTCCGTCAACCTGGTCCCCATCATCAGTTCCGGAAGAGCCGCTGATATCGTCCTCCGCACTTGGGATAAGCGCTACCGGAGGACGGCCGACGCGGTCATTCTCGAGGGGCCTCTGGCCGGAGGGCATCTCGGCTTCTCCATTGAACAGCTTCAGGAGCCCGAAAGGTACGCGCTCGCCCTTCTGCTTCCCGAAGTCCTCGCGGCCGTGAAGCCTTTCGAGGACAAGTACGGCCGGAAAATTCCGGTCATCGCTGCGGGAGGAATCTACACCGGGACGGATATCGCCCGGATATTGGAGGCGGGAGCCTCGGGAGTCCAGATGGCCACCCGGTTCGTCTGCACTCCCGAATGCGAGGTCGCCCCGGAGTTTAAACGCGCTTACCTCGAAGCCAGGGAGGAAGACATCGTCATCATCAGAAGCCCGGTCGGGCTCCCGGGACGGGCCATCCGGAATCGCTTCCTGAGAAGCCTGGAAGCCGGCGCGCGTGAAAAAATCAAATGTCCCTATCACTGCCTGGCGACGTGCAATGTGGCCGAGGCCCGCTATTGCATCGCCCTGGCCCTGGTCAACGCCTATCAGGGAAACATGGAGAAGGGCCTGGTGTTTTGCGGCCAGAACGCCTATCGCTGTGACAGGATCATCTCCGTCCACGACCTGATCGCCGAGCTCAAGGCGGAAATCGAAGCTTACTGAGAAAAGGCCGTCCAGGCGCTATAAAGATCGGTCGGAAAGATAAGCATTTGCTTTTCTGCTGCGCTGGCCGGGTAGGCGTCTTTGGCTCGACTTCCCCATCAATCATCGAGGGAAATAGTAAGCAGAATCTCGAAAAGATGTCCCGGACGTCTCCTCCCAGGGAAAGAGAAGGTTACAAAGAATATTCACTGCCGGCCTCAGCTGCCATCAGAACTTCCTGATAAGCGGCCTGGAGCGGAGAAGGTCTATCGGCCACAAAGCTTAGACATTGAGCAATCTCTAAAGGCC
This sequence comes from Candidatus Aminicenantota bacterium, assembly GCA_003524335.1. Lineage (GTDB taxonomy): Bacteria > Acidobacteriota > Aminicenantia > Aminicenantales > UBA8522 > UBA8522. The sequence continues at coordinate 6,552 of DQHV01000075.1, forward strand.
CATCATCATCGACTTCGGGCGCGCCGGAGTCGACGTCTTTCCACTTGAGCTCAATTTGACATCTTATCTCTTGGCAATTTATTATCCCCAACGATGGGGTGAGGCAAAATCGGCGCCATGCATGCTCATCAAGCCGGCGCAGCAGAAAAGGAGTTTCTTATTCTTAAGGAGACCTGACTATGAAAGCGAAAACGATGGAAGGTCGCGAGATCGACCTGGAGCAAGAGACACTCAACGGTTTGAAGATGCGTCTGCGGGGGCCAATGTTCACACCTGGCGACGTCGGCTACGATGAGTCCCGAACCGTGTGGAACGGCATGATCGACAAAAGACCCGCCGTCGTCGTGCGCTGCCTCGGCACCGCCGATATGATTACATGCGTACAGTTCGCGCGCGAACATGAGCTTCTGCTCTGCCTCAAAGGTGGGGGACATAACATCGCGGGCCTGGCCACGGCCGACGGCGCGCTGATGCTCGACATGTCGCT